>NZ_JBVHOQ010000008.1:0-240190 GCF_055568375.1 Streptomyces sp. NPDC026062 | reverse complement strand
ATGCCGGGTCGCAGTACACATCGTTCAAGCTTGCCGAGCACCTCGAGGCCGCGGGCATCGCCGCAAGCATCGGATCCGTCGGCGACGCATACGACAACGCCCTGATGGAGTCCACGATCGGCCTGTACAAGACCGAGTTGATCAAGTCGCAGCGGCCCTGGAAGACACTTTCCCAAGTCGAGCTGGCCACCGCCGAGTGGGTCGACTGGTACAACCACCGTCGGCTCCACGGTGAGATAGGGCACATCCCGCCCGTCGAGTACGAAACCAACTACTACACCGAACTCACGAAACCCCAGGTCACAACCACAATCTGAGATCTCTACCGAACCCGGGGCGATTCAGCATTCAATACGGGATTCTGCGGCTCCGGCAGCGCCAGCCTCGGCGCCTACGCCGGCATCTGCTGATCAAGGAACCCCACCCGGGTGGGTGAGACGCAGTGCTCACCCACCCGGTCCGCGCGCTGACACGCGTGCACATTCAGGAAAGGAACACACTGGTGTCGAAGAGCCGTGAGGACGAGGTCCTGCGAAGGACGTGGTTCAGGATCCTGTCCTGGGTCGTGACCGTGGGTTTCGGATTGGTCGCGGTCGGTCTGCTCATCAGCCTCACCGACAGCCTCGAAGGCGGACCGCTGTCCGGTGTGGCGGCGTGTCTCTTCATGATCGCGCTCAGCCGACGCGTCATGGGGTCACGCATCGAACTCGGAACCTCTGTCGTGACGGTTGTCAATCCGCTGTTCACCTACGCAGTCCCGTTCGGCGCTGTCGCCGAGGTGCGGGGTGGCGGTGGGGAAACGCTGAACCTGATCACACGGACAGGAGACGAGATCTACGCCACCGGATTCGGCGGATCGATCATCGACAACTTCGTCGGTTCGGCGGACCGCGCTGCCGCGCGCATCGAGAGGCAGGTCCGGCGAGGGCGAAAGGGTGCGAAGGAAGCCCGGGTCGTGCGGACGTTCACGGTCTCCCGGGTCGCAGACGTCTGTGCCGTCGGCGCCGTCGCCTGCATGGTGGGCGCGGGCATCCTCGGGTTCTGACCGCCGCGTCTTCGTCCGTCGTGACGAGGAGCCCCGGTGGCCGCCCGGACACCGGGGCTCAGACAGCGCCCTGAGCGGCCTGCTCCTGTTCCCCGGGCGCCGATGAAGCCGATGCGGTGGCGCGGGAGGCCGCCTCGTCCAGCAGGCCGTTGAGCCAGGAGAAGCCGCCGAACTCGGTGAGGAGCAGGTCGATCCTCTCCTGCCGGTCCAGGAGCTTCTGCTCGTCCATCCGGGAGTTGAACACACCGCTGTGCGTCATGGCCTTGCTCCCGAGATTCCTCTCGCCCCACAGCCGTACGTCGTCGAGGACGTCCGCGCGCCGCTGGATGAGTTCCGCGGCGACACGGGCGAGCCGGCCGAATCCGTCCGCGCCGTCGAGTTCCAGCGGCTCGCTCGCCATGGCGATCTCCAGCGGTTTGAACACCGACTTCTCCAGGGCATCGAGATGGGCCTTGGGTCCGACGGAGTTGCGGGCCTGCTGGAGCAGCCGCATCAGCCTCTTGAGCTGGGTGCGTGCGAGGCCGCCGTAGATGCGCGCGGTGTAGGCCGCCTCCTGGCCCGGTTCCAGGTTCAGTTGGCGGCTCCGGACTCCCGCGATCCTGGCGTCGTTCATGTCGAAGGCGTTGACGTGCGTCTCCTGGCTGATGACCTGCCAGCCCGCCGGGCTGTTCCACAGCAGGTTCGTCGTCTCGAACAGGCCGCTCTGGTCCGCGCTTTCGTACTCCTCCGCGCCGAACCAGTCGGTGGGGGAGCGTTCCTGGCGGAACTCCCTGGCGGGGCCGCTGTTGGAGGTGGCGCTCGGGGACTGGTAGTGCCAGGCGGTGAAGTGGTCGTCGTTCACACCCGTCACCGCGAAGGCGCAGCCGTTCATCGTGGCGGTGAACACGAACTCCGAACCGTGGCCCTGGTTTCCGGCGTCCCGGGGGATCTCCGTGTGTCCGACCGAGGTGTCCGGGTCCGAGGTGATGCCGGTCAGGTAGGGGACGTACGAAGAGGCCAGATACTCCTGGTCCGGCAGCACCGGGGGCAGCGCCGCGTGTCCGGCGAGTGGGGCGAGCAGGGGGTCGTCGCCGTACGCCGCGACGTACTTCTCCACCGCGGGGGTGAGCAGAAAGGCCGGCATGCCCTCCCGGGAGCGCCGGGTGTCGGGGACCAGGACGAACCAGTGCCGGTCCCAGCCCGCCGTGCTCATGCGGCTCACGAACCCCGACTGGTTCAGGGGCAGGTCCGGCGTGCGGCTCTTGATGCCGATCGTGAAGTCCAGGGCGAGAGCGGACCGGGAGAGGAAGTCCCTTGGATCCTGCACGAGTTCGTCGGCGGGAGCCCGTTGCACCACCTGTTCGTCCGCCGGTCCGGTCTGCGAGGTACCGGTCTGATGGAGCATCTGGAGGACGACGGCGTTCCCGACCGTGCTCTGCAGCGCGCGCAGACCCTGCGGCGGCGCCTCGCGTAAGGGTGTGCGGGCGCGGGCGGGGCCGGTGGACCGGGCGTCCTCGTGACCGTGCAAGGGGCTTCTTTCGGCGCGGGGTCCGGACCCGTCCTGTGTACCCGACGAGCGCGCTCCGGCGCGAGGTACCCGGGGGCAGGGCGCGCCGTCCGGAAGGGCAGACCCTGCGGCTCCCGGCGTCCGGGACGGAGCGGACCGGGTCCTACTGGCTCAGCTCTGCGAGCACCCGCAGGGTGTGCGGGTCCGGCGCGGTCACGAGGAGATCGGTCACGGGGCCCTTGCGCCACAACTCCAGGCGTTCCGCGATGCGTTCGCGGGGACCGACAAGCGAGATCTCGTCGGCGAACGCGTCCGGAACGGCCAGTACCGCCTCCTGCTTCCGGCCTTCGAGGAACAGCCGCTGGATCCGCCGCGCCTCCTCCTCGAAGCCCATCCGCGCCATCAGGTCCGCGTGGAAGTTGCGGGCCGCGGCGCCCATGCCGCCGATGTAGAAGCCGAGCATCGCCTTGACCGGCAGCAGCCCCTCCGCGACATCGTCACAGACCTGCGCACGCGCCATCGGCGCGATCATGAACCCCTCGGGAAGCCCGCTCAGGGAGGCCTCGTACACATCGGTGCGCAGCGGCGACCAGTACAGCGGCAGCCAGCCGTCCGCGATCCTGGTGGTCTGTGCGATGTTCTTCGGCCCCTCGGCGCCCAGCAGCAAAGGGAGTTGGGCGCGCAGCGGATGGGTGATCGGCTTCAGGGGCTTGCCGAGGCCGGTGGCGTCCGGGCCGCTGTACGGATGCGTGTGGAACCGGCCGTCCAGGGCGACGGGCGCCTCGCGGCGGAGCACCTGGCGGACCACGTCGACGTACTCGCGGGTGGCGGTGAGCGGGCTGCTGGGGAACGGGCGCCCGTACCAGCCCTCCACGACCTGCGGTCCGGAGAGCCCGAGGCCGAGCATCATCCGGCCGCCGGAGAGGTGGTCCAGGGTGAGGGCGTGCATCGCGGTGGCGGTCGGGGTGCGGGCCGCCATCTGGGCGATGGCGGTGCCCAGCCGGATGCGGGAGGTGTGGGCGGCGATCCAGGTCAGCGGGGTGAATGCGTCCGAGCCCCAGGCCTCCGCCGTCCACACCGACGCGTATCCCAGCTCCTCCGCCGCGCGGGCGAGGTCCAGATGGGCCGGGTTCGGGCCGCGGCCCCAGTATCCGAGAGCGAGTCCGAGCCGCATTCCGCTGCCTCCCACCGATTCTGACGATGCATCAGATATAGCCGGAGGGTACGACAGCGGCCCCCCGCCCGGAAGGGGCGGAGGGCCGCTGTCGGTGGTGCGTGCGCGGGTTTGTCAGCCGCGCTGGATGCCCGTGGTGTCCTGAAGGACACCACGACGGCCGTCCTGCGTCTGGGCGATGAGGCCCGGACCGCTCTGCTCGACCGCGAGATACCAGGTACCCGGCGCCAGTTCGGCGATCGGGGACGGCGAGCCGTCCTCGCCGAACAGCGGACGGGCCACCGGCACCGCGAACCAGAACGGGGTGAAGTCACCGGCGGGCGCGGCCTGCTGGGCCGGTGCCTGACCCTGCTGCGGGTCGGGCTGTCCGTGCTGCGGCTGACCGCCGTAGGACGGTGCCTGGCCCTGGCCCTGGGGCTGGCCGGCGTAGGGCGGCTGCTGCTGGCCACCCGGGTATCCGTAGCCCTGGCCCGGCTGGCCGCCGTACGGCGGCTGCACGGCCTGCGGCTTCGGAGCGCCCGCCAGCGGGCCCTTGAGGGCCGGGAGCAGCGGGGAGGCGACCGCGCCGCCGGCCAGCGCCAGCGAGGAGATCAGACCGAGGATCAGGCCGGCACCGGCGTCGATCTGGCCGAGGTCGATGATGGTCCAGAAGAGGTTCCAGGCGGTGAACACCGTGGCGGCCACGCCGAATGCGGCGAGGTCGAGACCGAGGACCTTGCGCGGCTGGGGCTGCGAGCGGGACAGCACGATCAGCACGGCACCGGCCACGCCGACCATGTAGACGCCGATCGCGTTACCCAGGGAGTCCCAGGCGTTCGGCGCGTCGACGCTGGTGCTTCCGTAGTCGAAGTAGTCGAGGAAAGAGGCGATGAACAGCACGACCGCTGCTCCGATCACCACGCCATCGCCTCGAGTGAGGGAGCGGATATTCACGTGAAGGTCCTTAGTCGGTCGTCTCGTCGGGGCGGTCGTCGCTGCCACCGCTGTGGCGGGTACGGCGCGAAGCTCGGGAGCGGCCCCCCATCGTACGGATGAATCTATCGTCTGATCGGACGGGTTGTGTCCCTGCCCGGTCCTTGGGCGGGCATCCTCCCGAATTCATCGCAGAACCACCTCTTCACTACCCCTTGAGGTAGCTGCTGATGCCGTCCGCGATGCCCTGGGCCGCCTTCTGACGCCAGCCCGCGCTTGTGAGCAGGGCAGCATCCTTCGGGTCACGCATATTGCCGCATTCGATGAAGACTTTGGGCACGGTCGACAAATTAAGTCCGCCGAGATCCTTGCGGGTGTCCAAGCCGGTATTGCCGCCGATGTAATTGGAAGGAGCACTTCCGGTAGCGCGGACGAAGAGTCCGGCGATCCGGGTGCCCAGATCGCGCGAAGGACCCACGATCTTCGAGGTGTCCGCGCCGCCGCCGCGTACCGATGCGGGAAGAATCACATGGAAGCCCCGGTTCCCGGGAGCCGAACCGTCCGCGTGCACCGAGACGACCGCGTCGGCCCCGGCCTTGTTGCCGATCCGGGCCCGTTCGTCGACGCACGGCCCGTACGGCCGGTCGCCGTCGTACGTCAGGACCACCTTCGCGCCCTGCGCCCGGAGCAGCGTCCGCAGCCGGTGTGAGACATCGAGGGTGAACCGGGCCTCCGCGTAACCGGAGTTGGTGGAGGTGCCGGTGGTGTCGCACTCCTTGTGCGTGGTCCCGATGTCCACCTGACGGCTGATCTCGGCGGTGTGCAGACGGTTGTCCGGGTTGTGGCCGGGGTCGATGACCACCGTCTTCCCGGAGAGCGGCCCGGACGGGAGGTCCGGGGCGGGCGCCGAGGGGGAGGCGGGCTTCGCCCGCGGGGACGCGCTGGTGCGCGCGGGCGAGGGCGAGGCAGGGGGCGGGGCCGTCCAGGAGGGGGCCACGTCGCCGTCCTTCCCGGGCCCCGCCTGCGCGGCGCCCCCGCCACCGCAGCCGGCGACGCCCAGGGACAGCACGGTCAGCGCCGCGGCGGCGGCCAGGGCGGGGCGGCGGGGCGTGGGAGGCACGGGGGGCGTGGGGGGAACACTCTCGTGGTGGCGCACCCGGCGATGCTATCCGGGCGCCCACGTGCTGTCCGGGGCGCTCGGATTCCGGTGCCGGTGCCGGTGCCGGTGCCGGTACGGGCGCGCCGATCCGCCGAGGTCAGATCCCCGTGCCCGTACGCCGCAGCACGCGCAGTGAGTCCGTGACGGAGATCTCGGTGAACGCCCCCGAAGCCAGCGCCCGCAGATAGATCCGGTACGGGGCCTGGCCGCCGTGGGCCGGGTCCGGGAACACGTCGTGGATGACCAGCAGCCCGCCCTCCGCGACATGCGGCGCCCAGCCCTCGTAGTCGCCGCTCGCGTGCTCGTCGGTGTGACCGCCGTCGATGAAGACAAGGCCGAGCCGCCCGCCCCAGACGGCCGCCACCTGCGGCGACCGGCCCACGAGCGCCACCACGTGCTCCTCAAGGCCGGCGGCGTGCAGCGTCCGGCGGAACGTGGGCAGCGTGTCCATCCGGCCCACCTCGGGGTCCACGACCGTCGGGTCGTGGTACTCCCAGCCGGGCTGCTGCTCCTCGCTGCCCCGGTGGTGGTCGACGGTGAGGGCCGTCACACCTGCCGAGCGCGCGGCGTCGGCGAGCAGGATGGTGGAGCGCCCGCAGTACGTGCCCACCTCCAGCAGCGGCAGGCCGAGTGCGGCGGCCTCCTCCGCGGCGGCGTACAGCGCGAGCCCCTCGACCACCGGCATGAAGCCCTTGGCGGCCTGGAACGCGGCGAGAATCTCCGGCTTGGGTTCGGCGGCCACGGGGGTTCCTCCTGGTGGGACGGGATGCGCGACGGGCGGTTCGACGGCGCCCCATCGTGCCGTACGGCGGGACGGCGGTCGTGCGCGGGGTGGCCGCCAAATCGGTGGAGACGGCGACACGGAAGGTCCACGGCGGCCCGGTTCACGGTTCCGGCGTTCACGATGAGGTGTATTTCGATGACGGCCCGAGCAACGGCCGCCGGTTCCGGCCGGCTGTCCTCCGTGAACTCCATGACCTCATCGAGCCTAAGGAACCCCTCTCGTGGATCTTCCACGCATCTTCACCATTCGCGAAAGCAGCCACCGCATCCACAACCCGTTCACCCCCGGCAAGCTCGCCGCGCTGGGGCAGGCGCTGCACCTGACGCCCGGGGACCGGGTGCTCGACCTCGCCAGCGGATCGGGCGAGATGCTGTGCACCTGGGCCCGTGACCACGGGATCACCGGGACCGGGGTGGACATCAGCACGGAGTTCACCTCGGCGGCGCTCGCCCGCGCCGCGGAACTCGGTGTCGAGGACCAGGTCACCTTCGTGCACGGCGACGCCGTCGGCCATGTCTCGGAGGAGCCGGTGGACCTCGCCGCGTGCGTCGGTGCCACCTGGATCGGGGACGGGGTGGCCGGCACCGTCGAGCTGCTGGCCCGCAGCCTGCGCCCCGGCGGTCTGATGCTGATCGGCGAGCCGTACTGGCGCCGGGAGGTGCCGGACCGGGCAACGGCCGAAGCCTGCCTGTCCGGCGGTCCGGACGACTTCCTGCCGCTGCCGGAGCTGATCGAGCGGTTCGGCGGCCTCGGCTACGACGTCGTGGAAATGCTGCTGGCCGACCAGGACAGCTGGGACCGGTACCGGGGGGCGCAGTGGTTCAACCTCCGGCGCTGGCTCGACGGGAATCCCGATGACGAACTGGCGGCCGAGGTACGGGCCGAGCTCACGACCGAGCCCGCCCTCTACGCGCGCTACCAGCGCGAATACCTCGGCTGGGGGATCTTCGCGCTGATGCGCCGCTGACCGCGCGACGGGACGACAGCGCGGGGCCGGGCAGCACACTGCCCGGCCCCGCGCTCCCGCCGTGACCGGCCCCCGGATCAGCAGCTCTGCCAGAGCCGGGTCATGACGCGGACGCCGAAGCGCAGCCCCTCCAGCGGAACGCGCTCGTCCACGCCGTGGAAGAGGCGCCCGTAGTCCAGGTCGTGCGGGAGCTTGAGTCCCTTGAAGCCGAAGCAGCGGATGCCGAGGTGGGTGAAGGCCTTGGCGTCCGTGCCGCCGGGGTTGCAGTACGGCACCGGGTGGCCGTCCGGGTCCTCGGCACGCACCGCGTCGCACATCGCGTCGACCAGCGGGCCGTCGAACGTGGTCTCCATCGCGATGTCGTGGTTGACCCACTCCCGGGTGACCGAGGGGAGCAGCAGCCTGTCGATCGTGTCGATCAGCTCCTGCTCGTGGCCGGGCAGGAAGCGGCCGTCGACGCGGGCGGTGGCCTTTCCGGGAATGACGTTGGTCTGGTAACCGGCGTCGAACATGGTGGGGTTCGCCGAGTTGCGGAGCACCACCTGCATGAAGTCGGAGACCGGGCCCAGCTTCGCGAGGCTGCCCTCGATGTCGTTCTCGTCGAACTCCACCCCGTACAGGCGGGCGGCCTCCTCCAGCAGGACGCGGACGGGCTCGATCAGCCGCACCGGGAAGGTCTCGCGGCCGATCCGGGTCAGGGACTCGGCGAGGTCGGTGACCGCGTTCTCGTCGTTGGGCGACGAGCCGTGGCCGGCCCGGCCGGTCGCGGTGAGCTCCATCCACGCCATGCCGCGCTGGGCGTTCTCGATCGGGTAGAGGCGCCGGGTGTCGTCGAGGGCGAAGGAGAAACCGCCGCCCTCGCCGATCGCCTCGGTGACCCCTGCGAACAGCTCCGGTCGGTGCTCGACCAGCCAGTGGGCGCCGAACTTGCCGCCCGCCTCCTCGTCGGCGAGGAAGGCCAGGACCAGATCGCGCGAGGGGGTGGTGCCGGTGCGGGCGAAGTGGCGGGCAGTGGCCAGCATCACGGCCACCGTGTCCTTCATGTCGATCGCGCCCCGGCCCCACAGGTAGCCGTCGCGGATCTCGCCGGAGAACGGCGGCACCTGCCACTCGGATGCGTCGGCCGGCACCACGTCCAGGTGGCCGTGGACCAGCAGGGCCCCGCGTCCCGGATCGCGGCCCGCGATCCGGGCGATGACGCTGGCCCGGCCCGGGGCGGACTCGACGAGCTCCGAGGCGATGCCCACCTCGGCGAGGCGGCCCACGACCCACTCGGCGCTCGCGCGCTCGTTGCTCGTGGGGTTGGAGGTGTCGAACCTGATCAGTTCGGCGCAGAGGGCGACGACCTCTGCCTGTGCCTCCTCGGAGGCCGGGACCAGGGGTGCGGCGGGGTCGGGGACGGTGCTCATGCTGCTCCCACGGAGGTGGCGGTGCGGGCGGCGGGGACGGCGGCGTCCTTGTCGTCCGGGGCGGAGTCGTCCAGGGCGGAGGTGCCGTACGGCTTCACCCAGCCCAGCAGGCCGAGGACGCTGTAGAGGACGAAGGCGGTGGCCAGCGAGTTCAGGGCCGGGATGCCGCCGTCGTAGAACTTGCCGACGCAGAACGCCGCGATCCAGATGGCGATCGACATCGGGACCCAGGTCGGCGAGGACTTCGGCAGGGTCTCGGACTCCCTGGTGTCGTCCAGCGGCTTGCGCATCTTCTTCACGACCCAGTACTCGGCCACGATGATCCCGCCGATCGGCGGGATCGCGACGCCGAGGATGGTCAGGAACTCGGTGAAGTGGGTCATGATCCCGACGGCCGACAGGAGCGTGCCCGCGATGCCGAGGACGATCGTGACCGCGCCGCGGTGGACGCGCTTGCCGAAGACGACCTGGAAGAAGTTGACGACGCCGAGCGAGGAGCCGTACAGGTTCCAGTCGTTGATCTTCGCCGTGGACATCAGGACCACGATCACGCCGAAGGCGCCGGAGGTGGAGAGCACGATGTGCGAGACCTCGTTGCTCTTGACCAGGTGGCCCAGCAGCACGCCCGTCAGTCCGACGATGTACTCGGAGAGGATCATCGACGAAGCGCTCTGCAGGAAGACGTGCGAGCCCTTCTTGTTGTAGCGGGTCATCTCCGGGGAGACGATCGCGCCCGTCATGTAGCCGCCGGCTATGGCGGTGGCGGCGACGGCCAGCGGGATCGTGTCGCCGGGCGGCGGCGAGTGGATCAGGTCGCTGAGCGAGTGGTCGTTCAGCGTGGTGATGACGGACCAGGCGACCATCGCGAAGAAGAGCGGGGTGACGATCTTCGCGAAGTTGGCCATGTACTTGAAGCCGAAGATCACCAGGGCGGTGATGGCGATCCCGGCGAGCACGCACCACATCCAGGACGGTCCGCCGACCAGCGCCGAGACGCTGTTGCCGAAGATCGTGTTCTGGACGCCGAACCAGCCGACCAGGCTGACCGCGATGACGAAGCTGACCAGGGCGGAGCCGTTGCGGCCGAAGCCCACCCAGCGGGTCAGCATCGGGGTCGCCAGACCCTCGCGCATCCCCGCCAGGCCGATCGCGAAGATCACGACCTCCAGGATCACCGCGCCGAGCGTGAAGGCGAGGAAGGCGTTGCCGAAGGTCATGCCGACGCCGATGGTGGCGCCGAGCGTGAACTGCGAGATCGAACCGGACTGGGCCAGCCACTGGAGCAGCATCGACCAGAATCCGAACCGCTTCTCGCGCGGGACGCGCGAGAGCGAGTAGTCGTCGCTGCCGATGCTCCTGGTCTCGTGGACCACGGCGTCGGCCTGCGGGGCGGCTGCCATCAGGACTCCTGGGGTGTGCGGCCGAAGGTCTGCAGGTGAGCCAGCGACCCGTAGCGGTTGACGAGGTTGTCGAACTCCACCGCGTCGTGGAAGTCCAGGTGGCCGCCGCCGTAGGCCTTGGCGACCTCCACGGCGTAGCGGGCGGCGGACGCGATGTCGCTCTCATGACTCGCGCCGGTGCCGCAGCCCGGCACCGCGGCGGCCGAGGTGATGGCCAGGCCGACGACCGGAGCGGCCGTCGCGGTGGCGGGCTGAAGGATCGAATTGATGTGGTGTGCCCCATTACCGTACGGGGTGATGTCCTGGGTGGTCACCGGGTACGTGACCAACGGCTCACCGGTCACCACGGCCAGCAGCTCGCCGAGCTGCTCGCTGACGCGGAGCACCCAGCCCTCCTTGACGGTGGGCGACAGGGCGAGGCCCTTGTGGTTGATGATGCGGTTGCCCTTGGTGGTGTCGATGGAGAGCACGGCCTCCATCTCGCCGGTCACCTCGTGGCGGTTCATGGTGGCGATGTCCACGGGCGAGCCCATGAACGGCACCGGGTCGTGCGGCTCGGTCGGGGCGTCCGGGCAGATGTGGGTGGCGACGATCACGTCGCCGGGCAGCACATCGCCCCGGCGGCGCATGTCGAGCAGCTTGGCGGCGGTGGCGACGGCCGAGACCGCGCCGTCGGCGTCGGAGACCATGCCGGTCACCTCGGGTCGGGCGCCGATGCCGCCGAGCCGCCCGACAACGCCCAGGGTGCGGGCGGAGCCACCGGCCGCACGCCCCCGGGAACCGGGGATGCGGACCATCACGAAGTCCGTCGAACCCCGCTCCCCGGTGACTGTGGTGACCTGTGCGGACGAGCCCTCGGCCCCAGCCACGGAGTCGAGGTACCCGACGACCGTCTTGCCACTGGCCTGGGGATCGTCGAGGAGATCGACGACGTCCAGTACGTACTTCAACATGGGGGGCCTTTCTCGCTCATCCGTCACGCCCGTCCGGCGCCCGGCAGGGAGTGGGGCGCCGGACGGGGTGCTGAGAGCAGATTCGGGATCCGATAGCGTTGAACGCAACTGTTTCCCGTTATCTGCAATTCGGGTCTGAATGGTGAGATGGGTGAGATGACGATGGCGGACTTCGATCTGGACCGGCGCACCCCTGCCGGAGCCCTGCAAACCGTCGACCGGGCACTTCTGGTGCTGCTCGCGTTCGAGCGGACCCGGCCCGACTGGGGCGTCACCGAGATCGCCGAGGAGTTCGGCTGGGACACCTCGGTGGCCCAGCGGCTGCTCGCCACCCTCGCGGGGCGCGGCTTCCTGGTCTCCGACCCGGCCACCCGCCGCTACCGCATCGGCCCCGCCGTGCTGCGCCTGGGCAGGCTCTGGGAGCGCTCCGGATCGCTGGAGCTGCTGGCCGGGCCCGTGCTGGAGGAGCTGCGCCGGGTCACCGGCGACACCGTGCTGTTCTGTCTGCCGGACAGCTTCCACATGCGGTGCGTGGCCGCCGAGGAGGGCGAGGCCGGGCCGCTGCGCTACCACCCGCTGGTCGGCGAGCTCTACCCGGCGCACGCCGGGGCGACCAGCAAGTCGTACTACGCCTACCTGCCGGACGAGCAGCGCCACCGGCTCTTCCGGGGGCGCCCGATGGCCCGCTTCACCGACCGGACCGTCACCGATCCGGACCTGCTGGAGCAGGAGCTCCTGAAGGTCCGGGCCCAGGGCTACGCCTGGACGGTCGGCGAGTACGACACCGGCATCGCGACCGTCGCCGTGCCGGTCTTCCTGGGCCGCGAACCGTACGGAAGCCTCAGCCTGGGCGGTGCGAAGGAGCGGTTCGAGGGCGCGCCGGAGAACCGCGTCGACGCGCTGCGGAGCGCCGCCGACCTGCTGGAGAAGCGTCTGACCCACCCGCCGCAGCGCCCGAAGCCCAAGGCCCGCCGCACCCGGGCCGCCTGACCCGGGAACAGCGCCTTCGTACCCGCACGAACCGACCCGCAGAGAACCCCAAGAGGAACCCCGTGAATCTGCTCCTGCTCTCCAACTCCACCCAGCACGGCTGCGGTTACCTGGAACACGCCCTCGACACGGTCACCGCCTTCCTGCCCTCGGGCGCCCGGCTGGCCTTCGTGCCCTACGCGCTCGCCGACTACACCGCGTACACCACGCGCGTCCGGGAGGCCCTGGAGCCGGCCGGCATCAGCGTGCGCGGCATCCACGAGAACGCCGACCCGGTCGCCGGACTCGCCGCGTGCGACGCCGTGTTCATCGGCGGCGGCAACTCCTTCCGGCTACTGAGCGCGCTCCACCGGACCGGGCTGCGCGACGCCGTCACCGAGGCGGTGCGCGAGGGCCTGCCCTACATGGGGGCCAGCGCCGGGACGAACATGGCGGCGCCCACCCTCCGTACGACCAACGACATGCCCATCGTGCAGCCGCCGTCCTTCGAGACGCTCGGCCTCGTCCCGTTCCAGATCAACCCGCACTACCTGGACCCGGACCCGGAGAGCACCCACAAGGGCGAGACCCGCGAGGAGCGGCTCACCGAGTTCCTGGAGGAGAACGACGTCCCCGTGCTCGGGCTGCGCGAGGGCTCATGGCTGCGGGTCGACGGGCGCCAGGCCCGGGTGCAGGGCGCCCGTCCCGCCCGGCTGTTCACCCGCGGCACGCAGCCGAGGGAACTCCCGGTGGGGACGGACGTCTCTCATCTGCTCACGACCGTGCCGCGGTTCGACGCTCCCGTGCGCTGACCGTCAGCACCAGATCGGTCGCGGTCCGCGCCCCGGCCGCCGGGTACGAAGCGGGCCGGGCCCGCGGCGCGTATCCGGCCGCCGACGCGGCCAGGACGAAGCTGCCGCTGCCGGGGGCGGCGAGCGCGTAACGGCCCAGGGCGTCCGTCGTGGTGAGCCCGGCCTGCCGGCCGTTCCGGTCGATGAGGGTCACATTGGCGCCGGCCACCGGTGTCCCGTCCGCCTCCAGCACACGGCCGCGGAAGCCGTCGGAGCCGGCGAAGGGGTGCGGTACGGCGGGGAGCGGGGCGCCGGCCGCGCGCGCCGCGGCGTCGTCCGCGCTGCTCGCCAGCAGCACCGGGGCGGCGGCCGTCCGCTGCGACGGCAGGAACGCCGCCAGGACGAGACCGGCCAGCACCGCACCCGTCGCGATCATGAACGAGATCCGGAAGCCCTCCATGCTGGGCACCGACACCGGCCCCATCCGCACCGAGGTGTTGGCCAGCACCATGCCGATCACCGCGCTCGACACCGAGGTGCCGATCGAGCGCATCAGCGTGTTCAGTCCGTTCGCCGCGCCCGTCTCGGAGGCGTCGACGGCCCCGATGATCAGCGCGGGCAGCGAGGAGTACGCGAGTCCGATACCGGCCCCGAGCAGCACCGCGATCAGGATGGTCTGCCAGGCGGCGCTCATCAGGCCGAGCCCCGCCCCGTAACCGATCGCGATGACCAGCATGCCGAGCATCAGGGTCACCTTGGGGCCGTACCGGGCGGAGATCCGGGCGTACACCGGGGCGACGAACATCATCGTCAGGCCGAGCGGGGCCACGCACAGCCCGGCGACCACCATGGACTGGCCGAGCCCGTAGCCCGTGGACGCCGGCAGCTGGAGCAGCTGCGGAAGGACCAGCGAGACGGCGTAGAAGGCGACCCCGACCATGATCGAGGCGAGGTTGGTGAGCAGCACCTCGCGCCGGGCGGTGGTCCGCAGATCGACCAGCGGGGCGTCGCTGCGCAGCTCGAACAGGCCCCAGAGGACCAGCACGACGAGTGCGGCGGCGATCAGACCGAGTGTGGTGCCGGACGTCCAGCCCCAGTCGCTGCCCTTGGTGATCGGCAGCAGCAGGAGAACCAGGCCGAGCGAGAGACCGAGCGCGCCCGTGACGTCGAACCGGCCGGGTGCCCGCAGGGAGGTCTCCGGCACCGCCAGCACGGTCAGGCCCATGGCCAGCACGCCGAGACCGGCCGCGCCGAGGAAGAGGGTGTGCCAGTCGGCGTGCTGGGCGACCAGGGCGGCGACCGGCAGCGCGAGTCCGCCGCCCACCCCGATCGAGGAACTCATCAGAGCCATCGCCGAGCCGAGCTTCTCGCGCGGCAGCTCGTCGCGCATGATCCCGATGCCCAGGGGTATCGCGCCCATGGCGAAGCCCTGGAGCGCACGGCCCACGATCATGATCACGAGGTCGTCGGTGAACGCGCAGATCAGCGAGCCGACCACCATCACGGCGAGGCTGGCCAGCAGCATCCTCCGCTTGCCGTTGAGGTCCCCGAGCCGCCCCATGATCGGGGTGGCGACGGCACCGGCGAGCAGGGTGGCGGTCATCACCCAGGTCGCGTTGGACGGATCGGTGTGCAGAAGGGTGGGCAGGTCCTTGATGACGGGGACGAGCAGGGTCTGCATCACCGCGACGGTGATGCCCGCGAAGGCGAGTACGGGAACGATCCCGCGGCCCGTCTTCGATGTCCGCGGATCAGGAAGCTCCGCGGCGGGCTTCTCGTACGTCGTCTGTGGCATGCGTGCGGCCTCCGGGCGGCAGGAGAGGAAGGAAGTCGAGGCGGGAGTGCGGTCCCTGCGGCGGACAGCGCTGACCACCAAGTACGTGCAGGGTGAAACCTTCCGGACGCACGAGGTATTCCGGTGAATGAGGCAAGAACAGGTCAAGACGGCCGGCCCGGTTGCGGGCGCGGTCGCAAGTGGATGCTCGTCTGACCTTCCGTCAGATTGGAACGTGTTCTACTCTTGCGCCGTTCCAGTGGCTGCGACCGGCGAGGATCCGCATGGGCATCGGAATCACCGAAGAACACAGGGAGTTGGCGCAAGCCGTGCGGGGGTGGCTGGCACGTGCCGTACCTCCCGGAGAAATCCGCAAGACGCTCGACGCGGACGCCCCCGGCGCACGCCCCGCCGTCCCCGGCGCGCGCCCCGCGTACTGGGACGGACTCGTGGAGCAGGGGCTGCTCGGCATCCATCTGCCCGAGGCGTACGGGGGCGGGGGCGGCGATCTGCTCGACCTCGCCGTCGTCCTCGAAGAGGCCGGCCGTGCCGCACTGCCGGGCCCCTACCTGGCGAACGCCCTCGCCTCGGCCGTCCTGCACGCCTCGGGCGACGGGGACCTGGTGCGCGAGCTGGCGGCCGGTACGCGCATCGGCGCCGTCGCCCTCACCCCCGGCGGCCTCACCGCCGTCGAGCACGGGGACGGCCACCTCCTGGACGGCGAGCTGCCGCCGGTGCTCTCCGGCGCCGAGGCCGACCTGCTCCTGCTGCCCGCCGCCTCCGCCACCGGACTGCGCTGGTTCGCCGTCGACACCGAGGTGCGGGGCCTGACCGTGCGCCCGCACCGCAGCGCCGACCCCACCCGGCCCACCGCCTCGGTCCGCGCCGACGGAGTCCTGGTCCCCGCCGGACGGGCCCTGCTCACCGAATCCGGCCTCGTCCGCGACCTCGCCGCCGTCCTCCTCGCCGCCGAGGCCTGCGGCACCGCGGCCCGCTCGCTGGACACCGCGGCCGAACACGCCAAGGTCCGCGAACAGTTCGGCCGCCCCATCGGGCAGTTCCAGGGCGTCAAGCACCTGTGCGCCGACATGCTCGTGCGCGTCGAACAGGCCCGCGCCCTGACCTGGGACGCCGCCCGCGCGGCCGGTGAGCCCCGGCAGCCCGACGCGGTGCGCGGCCTGGTCGCCGCACTCGCCGCGGGAACCGCCCTGGACGCCGCGTACAGCTGCGCCAAGGACGCCATTCAGATCCTCGGCGGAATCGGCTTCACCTGGGAGCACGACGCCCATCTGTATCTGCGACGCGCCCTGGTGGCGCGGCAGTTGCTCGGCGCCGGGGACGAGCACCGGCAGCAAGCCGTCCGCCTGGCCACCGGCGGAGCGCGCCGCGAACTCGCCCTGGAACTCCCCGCACAGGCCGCGGCGCACCGCACGGCGGCCCGCGAGGCGGTCGCCGCCGCCCGGGGCCTCGACCCGGCAGCCGCCCGCCGCGCCCTCGCCCCCACCGGTTACGCGGCCCCGCATCTGCCCGCGCCCTACGGCCTGGGTGCGGGGCCCGTGCAGCAGCTCGCCGTCCAGCAGGAGCTGAGCGAACAGGGTGTGCGGCTGAGCGGCCTGGGGATCGCCACCTGGGTGGTGCCCTCGCTCATCGCGCACGGGACCCCCGCCCAGCAGGACCGCTACCTCCTGCCCACCCTGCGCGGCGAACTCCTGTGGTGCCAGCTGTTCTCCGAACCCGGCGCCGGCTCCGACCTCGCCTCGCTGCGCACCCGGGCCGAACGGACCCCCGAGGGCTGGCGGATCAACGGCCAGAAGGTGTGGACGAGCGCCGCGCAGTGGGCCGACCACGGGATCCTGCTCGCCAGGACCGACCCGGACGCCCCCAAACACCAGGGGCTCGGCTACTTCCTCGTCGACATGAAGCACACCGAGGGCATCGACATCCGCCCCCTGAAGGAGATCACCGGCGACTCCCTCTTCAACGAGGTGTACTTCGACGATGTCCTGCTGCCGCCCGACGCCCTGGTCGGGGAACCGGGCGGGGGCTGGCAGGTCGCCCGCAACACCCTGGGCAACGAACGCGTCCACATGGCCGACCAGGTGGCCTTCGACACCGGTCTGGAAGCCCTGATCGGACGTGCCGAAGGACTCGACGGCGCCGGCCGGGCCCGGATCGGGGCACTGGCCGCCGAGGCGCACGCGCTGGCCTGCATCACCCTGCGCACCACACTCCAGCAGGTCTCCGGGCTGGAACCGGGCGCCGGAGCCTCCGTACGCAAGCTCGTCCAGACCGTCCACCAGCAGAAGGTCGCCGAACTCGCCCTCGAACTCCTCGGCCCGGACGGGGCGGTGTGCGAAGGGGTGGGGGAGCGGGCGGTGCACGGCTTCCTGATGTCCCGCTGCCTCACCATCGCGGGCGGTACCACACAGGTTCAGCTCAATGTCGTCGCCGAGCGCATTCTCGGCCTGCCGAGGGACTGAGAGGAAACGGTATGAAGGCCTACATAGTCGGCGTCGGAATGACGAAGTTCGAGAAGCCCGAGACCCGCGACTGGCAGTACTGGGACATGGTCCGGGAGGCCGGAACGGCCGCGCTCACCGACGCCTCGCTCACGTACGGGGACATCCGGCAGGCCGTCGTCGGCTACTGCTTCCAGGCCTCCACCGCCGGGCAGCGCGCCGTCTACGAACTCGGACTGACCGGCGTACCCGTCTACAACGTCAACAACAACTGCGCCACCGGCTCCACCGCCCTGATGACGGCCCGCCAGTTCGTCGAGGGCGGCGCGGGCGACTGCGTCCTCGCGCTCGGCTTCGAGAAGATGGCGCGCGGATCGCTCGGCGGCGGCGGTTCCGACGGCGGGGCGGGCGACTTCAAGACCTCACCGGTCGCCCGGCACTACGGGATCATGGCCGCCGCGCACGGCTTCGAGATGACCCCGCCCACCGCCCAGATCTTCGGCAACGCCGCCCGCGAGCACATGGAGAAGTACGGCACCACCGAGGCGCAGCTGGCCGCCGTGGCCGCCAAGAACCACCGCCACTCGGCCGGCAACCCGTACGCCCAGTTCCAGGACCCGTACACGGTCGACGAGGTGCTGGCCGCCAAGCCGATCCACCGCCCGCTCACCCGGCTCCAGTGCTCCCCGACCTCCGACGGGGCGGCCGCGGCCGTGGTCGTCTCCGAGCGCTTCGTCGAGGAACGCGGCCTCGGTGACCGGGCCGTCGAGATCGCCGCCCAGGCCATGACCACCGACACCGGAGCCTCCTTCGCCTCCGGCACCTGCATCGACGCCGTCGGACTGCCCATGTCGAGGGAGGCGGCACGGCAGGTGTACGAAGCCTCCGGCCTCTCCGCCGCCGACCTCGACGTCATCGAGCTCCATGACTGCTTCTCCATCAACGAACTCCTCACCTACGAGGCGCTGGGCCTGTGCGGCGAGGGGGAGTCCGGCGCGCTCGTCGAGTCCGGCGCCACCACCCACGGCGGCCGCTGGGTGGTCAACCCCTCCGGCGGGCTGATCTCCAAGGGGCACCCGCTCGGCGCCACCGGAATCGCCCAGGCGGCCGAACTGACCTGGCAGCTCAGGGGAGAGGCCGGCGCCCGCCAGGTCCCGGACGCGCGCACCGCCCTCGCCCACAACATCGGCCTCGGCGGCGCGGCGGTGGTGACACTCCTGCGCCGCTGAGGCGGGGCGGGGGCGGGTGCGGGTGCGGTGGGGCCGACGACGTACGCCGCTGGGCCGAGGCCGGTACGGTCCGGAAACGGATGTACGGGGTGCGGGGCGGCTGCGAGTATGACGCCATGGTTGACGTCTCGACGCCCACACGCCGTACCGCCCGCATCCGCACCCGAACCTGGGCGGTCGTCCTCGCCGCCTGCACCGGCCAGTTCCTGGTCGTACTCGACGTGTCCGTCGTCAACGTCGCTCTGCCGTCCATGCGCACCGACCTCGGGCTCAGTGCTTCGGGCCTGCAATGGGTGCTCAACGCGTACTCGATCGCGTTCGCCGGGTTCATGCTTCTCGGCGGGCGGGCCGCCGACCTCTACGGCCGCAAGCGGATGTTCCTCGTCGGCCTCGGTCTGTTCACGGCCGCCTCACTCTGCGGCGGACTCGCCCAGGAGGGCTGGCAGTTGCTGGCCGCCCGCGCCGCCCAGGGGCTCGGCGCCGCGGTGCTCGCGCCCGCCACCCTGACCCTGCTCACCGCCGCCGTTCCGGAGGGCCCCGCACGGGCCAGGGCCATCGGCACCTGGATGGCCGTCGGCGCGGGGGGCGGTGCGGCCGGCGGCCTGATCGGCGGCGTGCTCACCGACGCCCTGTCCTGGCGGTGGGTGCTGCTCATCAACGTGCCCGTCGGGGTGCTCGTGCTGGCCGGTGCCGCGCTCGTGCTCGCCGAGGGCCGGGCCGGCGAACGCAGCCGCGTCGACCTCCTGGGCGCGATGCTCGTGACGGCGGGCCTGGCCCTGGTCGCCTACGGCATCGTGCAGACCGAGGCATCGGGCTGGACGACGCCGGAGACCCTCGTGCCGCTGGTGGGCGGGGCGGCGCTCCTCGCGCTGTTCGTCCTGGTGGAGTCCCGCACGGCGAAGCCCCTGATGCCCCTGCGGGTGCTCGGTGCGCGGGCGGTGGCCTCGGCGAACGTGGCGATGCTCGTGATCGGCTCGGCCACGTTCTCCATGTGGTACTTCATGACCGTGTACGCCCAGAACGTGCTGGGGTACACCGCCCTGGAGGCCGGACTCGCCCTGATGCCCACCTCGGTGGCCGTCGTGGTCGGCTCCAAGTGCGCGCCCCGGCTGATGGCGTTCACCGGCGCGAAGAACCTCGCGCTGATCGGCACGGCGGTGGCCGCGGCGGGCTTCGGCTGGCAGTCCACGATGACCGCCGACGGCTCCTACCTCACCGCGGTCTGCCTGCCCGGGGTGCTGATGATGGCCGGGACCGGCCTCGCGGCCACCCCGCTGGCGTCCCTCGCCACGTCCGGCGCCGCGCCCGGAGAAGCCGGCCTGGTCTCCGGCCTCGTCAACACCTCCCGCACGATGGGCGGCGCCCTCGGCCTCGCCGTCCTCTCCACGGTCGCAGCCGCCCGCACGGACGGCTCCACGGACCCGGTCGAACTCACCGCCGGCTACGCACAGGCCTTCCGGACGGCGGGCGGGGTACTGCTCGCCGGACTGCTGCTGATGGTCCTCTGGCTGCCGCGCCACGGGCCGGCGAAGCGCTGACGCCGACGGGCGCGGGCGCGGGCACGGGCGCGGGCGCGGGCGCGGTGAGGGTGACGGTTCCGCCCGGCCCTCGGGGGTCTTCACCCGGCGGTCCGTGCGGTGGCGGTTCCGCCCGGCTCCCGGGGGCTGTTCCATGAAGGCGCGAACGCGCCCTCATGGACCGTCCGCACACCGCTCGCTCAGAGCCACCCCTGCTGCCGCGCCGCCCGGACCGCTTCCATCCGGTTACGGGTGCCGGTCTTCCCGATCGCGGAGGACAGGTAGTTGCGGACCGTCGACTCCGACAGATGCAGCCGCTGCGCGATGTCGGCGACCGTCGCCCCGTCCACCGACGCGACCAGCGCATCGCGTTCCCGGGCGGTCAGCGGGCTCGGTCCTGCGCTCAGGGCGGCGGCGGCCAGTGCCGGGTCGATGACGGTCTCCCCGGCCAGCACCCGGCGGATCGCCTCCGCCAGCTCCTCGACGGGCCCGTCCTTCACCAGGAACCCCGCCGCACCCGCCTCCATGGCCCGCCGCAGATACCCGGGCCGCCCGAACGTGGTGAGGATCAGCACCCGGCAGTCCGGCACCTCCTCGCGCAGGTCGGCGGCGGCGTCCAGGCCGCTGCGGCCCGGGAGTTCGATGTCCAGGAGCGCCACATCGGGCCGCGATGTCAGTGCCGCCCCCACGATCTCGTCGCCCGCGCCGACCTGGGCGACGACCTCGATGTCCGGTTCGAGCCCGAGCAGCAGGGCGAGCGCACCGCGCATCATTCCCTGATCCTCGGCGAGGAGTACCCGTACGGACTTGGTCGGCCGGTGATCCTGCGGCATCTCGTTCACGGGGAACAGAGTAGGGGCGGTGGGGTGGATGACTGCGAGCCTTCGGCCGATGGCGGGGCGACCCGCGCAGGCCGCGCAGGCCCTCGACGTACCGAGTACGGCTCGCGCTCCGTGCCCGATCGCCGGAGCGTTCACCCGTTCGAGCGGACATCCGGCTCTTCCGCTCCGAAGCGGTGTCCTGTTGCGCGAGGGTGCAGCGGTCCTACGAGAGGGGATCATCGTGGAGCGTTCGCTCGCGCCGCACGAGGCGGCCATCGACGCGGCCGGTGTGCGGCTTGTCCTGTCCTGTGACGTGGTGGGTGACCTGGACGACGCGGTCCTCGCACAGGCCCTGATCCATCTGCGAGCCCGTACCCCGCTGCTCAACGGAAAGATCACCCAGGGGCCGGGGAACCAGCCGCTGGTCCTCATCGAGGATGGGGCTGCGGGGCCGGTTCTCGGGCACGGTGCCGATTTCGACGAGGAGATCAACGCTGCTCTCGCCTGGGACCGGGGTCCGCTGCTGCGGGCAACTGTGGTGCGCGGGCCCGGACGTACCCGGGTGGTGCTGACTCTGCCGAGGGCGTTCGCGGACGGGATGAGCTACCTGTCCCTCCACCAGCGCCTGTGGGACACCTACACCTCGCTGGCCGCCGGCCGGCCCGTCTCCGGCGACCCGATCCAGCCGGTGCTGGGACCGGCCCTGGACGACCTCCTCGCCCCCCGCTTCACCTCCGCGCAGTTACGGGAGTTCGTTGCCGAACGCGCGCGGCTGGACACCGAGAGGCCTCCCGCGCTCGTGCCCGCTCTCGCCGCACGCGACGCAGGGCCCGGGGAGGACATGAGCCTCCGCGTCATCGGGATCGATCTGGACGGCGACCGGTGCGAGGGGCTGGTGCGGTGCGCGAGGGAGGCCTCGCTGTCGGTCAATTCCCTGGTCTCGGGTGTCCTGCTCACGAGTCTGCGCTCCCTGCTGCCCGGCCAGGACGGCCCGGCGCGTCTGCTGTGCACCACCGCGGTCGACATGCGCCGCCGGCTCGACCCACCCCTTCCCGCTGAGGTCCTTCAGTCGGCTGCGACGACCACGTCCATCCGCCTGGAGGTCGGCGGGGAGGCCCACCCCGTCGCGGTCGGGCAGGACCTGGCCGCCCGGCTGAAGGACGACCTGGACAGCGGCGCCGCGGCGATGGAACTCGCGGCCTTCCCCTACATGCTCGACCAGCACCCGCCCAGCCTCGTCATCACCAACGTGGGCACGATCACCGAACCCACCCTTCCCGAAGGCCTGCGGGTCGGCGATGTCCGCCTGGCTCCGCTCGGCCACGTACCGATGATCTTCGCCGTCGTCAGCCGCTACCAGGCACGGCTGGCCGTCGATCTCACCTACAGCAGGGCCTGGTACACCGACGCTCAGATCGAGCAGCTGAGCGACCAGGTGTCCGCCGCCTTCGGTGACCTGACCACGTAGCGCTCGCGACGTACTGGTGGCGGGCCTCGGTCGTGCGGGAGATCCTCGAACTCCCAGGAGTCCCGCCACCGGCCGGCCCGCGTGATCCGCCACGGCGGCCGGGGCCCTTCCGGGCACGAGCTCAAGCGGGCGGCGTGACCGGGGACCACACGTCCCTTCTCCCGCCCGACAAAGGCGGTGCGGAGAATGTCGGGTGACCGGGGCCGGTGTCGCCGCACGATGGGGGCATGGATGACACGACCTTGGTATCCCGATTCCTCCGCGACGGCTTCGTGAAGCTGGAGGGCGCCGTCGCGCCGCGCGTGGCCGCGGACTGCGCACGGCTGCTGTGGCGGGAGACGGGCTGCGATCCGGATGACCCGGCGACATGGACGCAGCCCGTGCACCGGGTGGGCGGCATGGCGCAGGGACCGTTCGCCGCCGCGCCCAACTCCCCTTCTCTGCAGCACGCGTATGACCTGCTCGTCGGTGAGGGACGCTGGGACCCGCGCTACTCGCTCGGTACGTTCCCGTTGCGCTTCCCGCATGAAGAGGAGCCGGACGACGCGGGCTGGCACATCGAGGGGAGCTATCTGCCGGAGGGTGAGAGCTGGTACTTCACGAATCTGCGCTCCCAGGGCCGGGCACTGCTGATGCTGTTCCTGTTCAGCGAGGTTGGTGAGGAGGACGCCCCGACCCGGATCCGGGTCGGCTCACACCTCGACGTGCCGAAGGTGCTGGAGAAGTACGGGGAGGACGGGGCGAGCGGGCTGACCCTCGCCCCCGATGTGGTGGCGGCGTCCGACCACCGGCCCCTCGCCCTCGTCACCGGGTCCCCGGGCGACGTCTTTCTGTGCCATCCGTTCCTGGTGCACGCGGCGCAACCGCACCATGGGGTGCGGCCGCGCTTCATGGCCCAGCCGCCGCTGATGCCGGCGGCGGCGTACGAACTGGAGCGGGCTGACGGCGCGTACTCACCCGTGGAGATCGCGATCCGCCGGGGCCTGGGACGGGACACCCCCGGTCCGGACGGGGACGGAACAGACCACGGCGCCGGGTAGCGGTGCTTCGGAGTGCGGCGCCGGTGTGCCGGCCCTCGCCGCTGAAGTGGTGCGGGATCACGGTTTCCTCGTCCATGACCCAACCGTCCAAAGCAGGGAGCAACAGGCCGCGGGCCTGCGAACGAGGTAGCCAACGTACGTCTTCACCCGCTGCGACGTTGGTGAACGTGCCGTCGTATTCGTGAGGCCCCGCCGCTGGGCGACGAGGTCAAGGCCTGATCGTGGAGACCGGGAATGTAGCCGCGGCTTGGGCAGCCGATCTGACGCGACGCGGTTGGTGTCGCGGTCGTCACCGACCACGTCCGGGAATTGCTGACGGCCGACACCTCCAAGGCACAGGGCCAGTTCAAGGTGATGATCGAGCCGAACGAACTGGCTGCCGTGCTCGCCTTCACCGCACTCCAAACTGTGGAGTCCGCGCTGCCCGAGTACCGCGCCAGCGCACTGTGTCGGCTCGGCCGATCCGGCACTCGATCTTGTGCCTGACCTCCAGACCCTCGTTGAGGCGTTTGTGTGGGATGCCGATGCGTCCGGGCGTCGTTGTGGGAGAGATTTCGCGGGCTGTGGTGGGCGCGGGTCGGTCGGTGCCGATACTGAAGGCCGCACGGAAGCTCATGGTCTGGGCGTGGAGCCCTGCCGGTGCCGAGGGCTCGCCAGAATGTTCACTACGCCGCGCTCTCTGAAGTACTAGCCAGAGCTGCGACGCAGTGCAGAAGCAGCATTCTATGCGGTCATCACACCGCTCTGCGATCCCCGATGACAGTACGTTACCGCCGCAGATCCTCTTGCCCATTTTCAAGGAATGTGCACCAGGACCCGCTATTGCTTGATAAAGCCAACGCAATTCATACAAAAGGGGCAGATCTGTGCTCGCGAGCTCGACGGGAATTGATACCTCGCGCAGAGTTTTGGTCAAATAAAGGGCTATCCATGTACTGGGGTTTGCCCGCGTTTGTGGACATCTCTTGAGGGTCAGATCGTGGGATCTGGCATGGAGGTGTCGTGGTGGGTACAGCCCGGTATTCGGAAGAGTTCAAGCAGGACGCGGTCAAGCTGGTGGCCTCCACCGGCCGGTCCGTCAACTCGGTGGCCAAGGACCTCGGCGTCAACGCCGAGTCCCTGCGGCAGTGGGTGCGTGCGGCCGAGGCGGTCCAGGCCAGCGGGGGTGGTGAGCAGATGACCCCGGTGGAGCGTGAGGAACTGAAGCGGCTGCGCAAGCAGGTGCGTGAACTGGAGCTGGAGAAGGAGATCCTCAAGAAGGCGGCGCAGTATTTTGCGAAGGAGATGGGTCGATGACCGGCCGCTGGCGATTCATCTCCGACCACCACATGGAGTACGGCATACAGCGGCTATGCAGAATCTTCGGCGTCTCCCGGTCCGGTTTCTACCGCTGGCGGGCCGCCGGGCCCGCCCGGGCGGCCAGGGCGGCGGCCGAGGCGGCGTTGACCGAACAGATCCGCGGCATTCACACCGGGACCAAGGGTCCCAGGACGGGGCGGACCAAGCGTCGTACCTGGACGTGAACCACGACTTTTCGGCCGTCGACCGGCACATCCGCCACGGTCCGGCTGTGGTACCCGTGCGCCTGCCCCGTCAGTACCCCGCACACGGGGCAGGGCAAAGGAACATCCCGGGCCACGATCCGGATCACCTCACCGCCATCCGCCACCTCCTCGATGACCGGCGTCGCGAGCCCCGAAAGCGCTGTTTTCGCAAGGGAGTTGACATCGCACATGTGATGTCAACGAGACTCGTCACATGTCGTCACATGTCGTCACTGCCGACTACGGGGCAGAGCCGAACATTTTACAGTCCCCGCGAGCGTCACCCTTGCGCATGAGTGGCGCAAGAGGGCGGAGGTGCAGGGCCTCATGTGGCGGGCTTCAGTCGTGCAGGAGATCCTCGAACTCCCAGGAGTGTCCCGGCTCATGGCCGACGAACAGCATGCAGGCCTGTTGCCGGTGGGGAGCGAGGACAGGGTCCACCATCTCGCACGGCGCGGCACAGAAGTAGGTGAAGACGTCGCCCTTCCAGCGCACCCATACGTCGAACGTGCCGCGCCCCATGTCCTCCAGATGGCCTGCGTGTTCGTCGGCATGCCCCTGGACCAGTTCGCAGACCAGGGAGTGGGGCAGGCCGGTACTACCCGCTTGCCGATGAGCCTGCGCGGTCTCGAACCAGGGTGGACAGGCGCGGGAATTGCAGTGGATCACCGTATGGCCTCCGGTTGAGGGGACGTGGGGCCCGTTCCGTGCCACGCGCGGCTACGTACGGGTGGGGAGGGGGTTCGGGAGCGCCGCGCCCGGCGACGGCGCGGCGTGTTCGGACGGGCCACCCGGCGAGCGTCACCAGCAGCCCGGCCGCGGGGTCGAGCAGGGTGAGCACATCGGGGCCTCCGGCCGCCAGCCGTGCTATCGCGTGCTCCTGCTGGTCCGGGTCCTCTGCCCACGCCCGTAGCCCGTCCGGAACGGTGGGGCTGCGGAAGCTGATGGACGGTTGGGGGCCGGGGGCCCCGAGCCCGTCCGTGAGCCGATGCGCCTGCTGTCGCAGCCATCGGAGCGCGAGTCGGCGGTTCGGCAGGGAGGCCCTGCCGAGCGGGACGGCCCTTCCGCCCGTTGTCGCGATGATCTCTGCCATGTAGCGGAAGCCGTTCACGCGGCCGGCTCCGTGGCCGGGAGGCGGACCAGCGCCCGGAGCGCTTCGGCCGCCGCCTCGATGACCGCTGTGAACTGGGCTGCCTCCAGGCAGCGTTCGGCAATCGCACGGTCCAGCTCCGCGCGGAACAACGCCCGGGTTTCGGGGTCCGAAGCGATACGGTCCAACTCGGCGTCCAGGTCGTGCGCCGGGACCCTCACAGCACCTCACCCCGGCTCCGCGCGTTGCACCGCGCGTTCTCGGCCCGCAGCCGCTCTATCGGGTCCGCACGCCGTACGTGCTCGGGCTCGGCCTCCCATTCCTGTCCGCCGCAGACCGGTCGCAGCGACCAGTACGGCCCGGCGAGGCCCCGGAACTCGCCCACCCGGTTGCCTCGGCCGATGTCCACCATGAGCGTGCCGAGGGCGGGTGCGGGGGCCGGTTCCTGTCTTCCCGGAGGTCCCGGGGGAACGAATCGCGCACTCATCGCCGCTCCTCTCCGTAGCGCATTCGCTACTCAAGGCGTTCAGAGTGGCCTACAGTGGGACTGTCCTCAACTTGGCTGATTTGCTTGATGAGTTAGGAACGCACGTGGTCAACCGGAAGGCCTTGGATCCCGAGACTTCGCCGGCGCAGGCGTTTGGCCAGCGCTTACGGCAAGCGAGGGATGAGCGCGGGTGGACCCAGGACGAGCTGGCCGTACGTATGGGCCTGACCGGGTCGCATGTTTCCGCCGTCGAAACTGGCCGTCGGCCACCAACTAACCGGTTCGCGCGCAGTGCGGACAAAGCACTCGGTACCGGAGACAAGTTCGAGAGGATGACCCGCGCACTCAAGAACACCTCACTACTGGAGGGGTTCACGGACTTCGTCACCCAGGAGGTACGAGCCGCAGAGATCAGGCTGTTCGAGCTCGGGATCGTTCCAGGACTTCTCCAGACTCCCGAGTACGCGGCCGCGATCACCGCCGGTGCCGTGCGACGTGGAGCCATCACGGAACAGCAGGCGGAGGAACGGCTCACGCTCCTCGTGAAGAGGCAGGCATCGCTGGAGCGGACGCCTCCACCGTTTGTGCATGTCGTCCTTGACGAGAGCTGCATTCGGCGGGTGGTGGGCGGTCCCCGTGTCATGGCCGAACAGCTCGACCGGCTCGCCGCGTTCGCCGAGCTGCCATCCACCGTCGTGCAAGTCGCTCCGTTCGATCTTGGTGAGTGGCGGGCGTTCGATCTGCCGGTAACGCTGCTGTCCATGCCTGACCGGTCCCACATGGCCTACGCGGAGTCTGCCCAGCAAGGCCACTTGGAGCGCGATATGAGGTTCGTGCAGCCCTTGTTGACGGCCTACCATCAGCTACAGGCCGAAGCGCCGTCCCAAGCGGCATCAGTGGCCATGATCCAGAAGGTAAGAAAGGGCACCTCGTGACGACCGAATCCCCCCGCTGGTTCAAGTCCTCCTACAGCAGCAACGGCGGCCAGTGCGTCGAGGTCGCGGCCAACCTTGCCGTCTCGCGCGGCGTGGTCCCCGTCCGCGACTCCAAGAATCTGAGTGGCCCGGTCCTGGACATCCCCGTCCACGCGTTCGCCTCCTTCACGGAGAGCCTCAAGGCCGGAGACTTCGGCACCGCCTGAGCAAGCCATCCGACGCCGCCGCCCCATCGTGTCCCGCACGGTGGGGCGGCGCCGTCCCCGCGGCCGGCACGTACACGGCCGGTCTCACGATCGGCACGGACCCGCCCGCGGGCCCTTCGGTCATCGCGCCCCGCAGCCGCCGCGTCCCTCGGGCGCCGTGGTTCTCGGCCGTAGCGAGCGCGCACCCATGGCCCGCCCGCACACCACACGCTCGGAGTGCTCCGGTGCTCAGGCACCCGGCAGGCGTACGTCGCCGGAGGCGCTGTAGCCACGCATCAGGAAGTTCACCACCTGGCTGATCTTCCCTATGCTCGCCTGGACTTCACGGTCGGCCAGCCCGGCCTGCGCCAGCCGTTTGTCGCTGTCGAAGTTGAGCGTCCCGTACGCGTTGCCGTCCGAGTCGAGCAGCGGATAGGCGAGGACACAGCGCGTCTTCTCCCAGACCCCGGGAAACCGGCTGCCGTCCGGAAGGCGATCGCGGTTCGAGTCGTTGATGTCGGCCGCGTGCATCGTGCGGGTCGTGAAGGCTTCGCCCGCGACGCCGAAATCCAGCGGCTTCTCGATACGGGAATCCGAGTCGGTGTCGTTGTTGACCCCGGCCACGGTGATGCGGTGCTTCATGTCCTTGGCCGCGACGGTGACCCGGCTTCGGTAGATGGGTCCGGGGTTCTGGGCGCCCAGGAGATCGGTGAGGCCTTCGAGGAGCCTTCCGGTGAGCTGTACGCCGTCCGCCCGCTGGTGGTGGCGCTGCGACTGCGTTCCCGCCCTGGCCAGAGCCGCCTGGGCGGCCAGTGCCAGGAGCCCCGCGAGGGCGAGAAGGTTGATTCCGCCGAGCCGGGCCAGCCGGTCGGCCAGGGCGGCCGGGCCCGTCCCGCTGCCGGGTGGTGCGGTGGTGGCGAGGCCGGTGTAGATGCTGAACAGCACCGCGGACGCGGCGGCCGCGATGACGCTGAGCCAGCGCTCGTTCGACACGAGCCAGTGGTGGAGCTTCCTCATGGGGTTTCCTCACTTCTCCGGCCAGGGGCAGGGGCAGGGTCAGGGCCAGGAACGTGACCGGACCGGGACCGTGACCGGACCGGGACCGTGACCGGACCGGGACCGTGACTACGACGTGGGCGGCCGGGCTCAGACGCAAAGCGCTGACCGCAGCGCGTCGACGGCGTCCTGCGGCGGGATGAGCGGACGCGGCCCCACCTGCTCCGGCGCCTGTCGCTCGACCTTGACGAGAGGCTGGTAGGGGTCGCAGGCCCGCCGGTCCGCGACGACGAAGGTGACGGCAGGGGATTTCAGCACGGCCGTCATATGCATGGTGTGCGGGTCGAGCCAGTAGACCCGGGGAGCCGCTATGCGCCTTCGGCGGAGCTCGGTCAGGGCGAAATTCCCCGCCGGAGTGAAATCGTTTCCTCCCTCCGTATAGGTGACGCGCACAAAGGCGGCGTCGCCGTCGGAGGCCTCGGTGGCGGCGAAGTTGCGGTCCTCCAGTTCGCCGATCAGAACCGCACTCGCCATGGTCCAACCGTGATTGTGCAGATTTCCCAGCCCGTCCGTACGCGGTGGCAGGTGGTCCCACAGATGGAACCGGTACTGCACTCCGGGCGGTGCTCCGCCGAGCGCGGAGACATCGATGTGCAGAAAGCCGACCGGGTGCCTGCGCGCGACGAGTTCCCCCTGTGCGACGCCTTCGGCGATCCGCAGGACGATGCCGGGCACGTCGATCTCCGGCGCACACCCGTCGGCCGTGCCGGCGACCGCGGCGGCCGTGGCGGCGATCACCGGGTCCGGTGGACCGCTGTCGTACCTGTCAGTGCCCATCTCTCCTCCTGCGATGCGCTCATGGAACGCGGGCTCATGGAACGGGTATGGAACGCGAGATCATGGAACGAGGGCTCGTGGAATTCCGGTTCGTGGAATGCCGTGATGCTCGCGATTCCAGTGTTGATAGAGCGCCATGCGCAGGTATATCCACTTCACGCATTTCCTTATACGATTTATGCGACGGTCCGGGGGGAAGAAGAGCGCCGTGTCGATGAACTCCGATCCATCGCCAAGGACGGACTCGGGCCTGCCGCTGTTCCGGTTCGAGCAGATCCACACGCTGGATGTGGACCAGGCCCGGCAGACGGTGGCCGATGCCTTCTGCCCGCACCGGCTCACCGTGCTGGACCGGACGCACCGGTTCGAGACCCGGTTCCACGCGGTACGCACCCGCCAGGTGAGCCTGTGCTACCTGGACTACGGGGGACGCGTGCACATCGCGCCCTATCCGCAGGAGAGCTTCTACCTGGTGCTGATCCCGCTGGCCGGCGAGGCGGAGCTCCGCCTCGCCGGCCAGCGGGCCCGGTACGGCTTCCGCGGCGCCGGGGTGCCTCCGGTGGACCGCCCGTACGACATCGAGGTGAGCGCGGGCAGCCCGCACCTCGTGGTGCGGATCGAGCGCGACGGCCTGGAGGAACACCTGCGCTCGATGCTGGCCCGGCCGCTGACCGAACCGATTCGCTTCGGGCTGGGAATGGACATGGCGGTGCCCGCCCTCCGGTCGTGGCGGAGAGTGGTCTGCCTCTTCCTCGACGAGATCGACGGCGGCGGAATGATCCCCCAGCACCCTCTGGCCATGAGGGAGTTGGAGCGCCTGCTGCTGGGGCAGCTGCTGCTGGCGCAGCACAGCAACTACTCCGCCCTGCTGCACGAGGAGCCGCGCGGCACGACCTCGGGGGCCGTACGGCGCGCAGCCGCGCTCATCGAGGCACGCGCCGCGGATCAGTTCACGGTGGAGGACCTGGCCCGCGCGACCGGTCTCAGCGTGCGCACCCTCCAAGCGGGCTTCCGGCAGTTCCGGGGCACCACGCCGATGGGGTACCTCTGGGAGGTCAGGCTCCAGCACGCACGCGAGGACCTTCTGGCCGCCGACCCGGCCGGTACCACCGTCACCGCCATCGCCCTGCGGTGGGGGTTCCTGCACGCCGCCCGGTTCTCCGCGCGCTACCGGAGACGATTCGGTGAGCTGCCGTCCGTCACCCTGCGCCGCTGACTGCGCTGAAGGCCGCTGACCGCGGGGCCTGGCCGAGCCGAGCACAGGGAGCACGCCGCCCTCAGGCGTCCGGCCGCGTCACGCTCCGGTCCCGCTCTTCCCGCCCGCCCCCTCCGCCATGTCCGCGGTGAGCTCCGCCGTGACCACGAAGCCGTCCGCCGGAAGCTCCGCCGTCACCACGAAGCCGCCCGCCGGGCCGGGGCCCGCTTCCAGGGAGCCGCCCGCTGTGGCCAGGCGCTCGGTGAGGCCCTTCAGGCCGGTGCCGCCGATGCCCGGGGCGGGCGGGGCGGCCGGGGTGCGGCCGTCGTCGGTGACCGTGAGGCGGACCCGGTCGGGGGTGCCGTCGACGACGAACGAGCAGCGGGTGGCGGTGGAGTGGCGCACCACGTTGGTGACGGCCTCGCGCACCACCCAGCCCAGCAGCGCCTCGCCCTGCGGGGTGAGCGGCGGTCCCGAGCGGCGCACGGCCGGCTCGATTCCGGCGGCGGTCAACGCCGACCTTGCGCGGTCGAGCTCGGTGGCCAGGCTGCCCTCGCGGTAGCCGGTGACCGCCTCGCGGATCTCGGTGAGTGCCTGCCGGCCGACCGACTCGATGTCGGCGACCTGGGACAGCGCGGCGTCCATGTCGCGCGGTGCGAGCCTGCGCGCGGCCTCCGACTTGACGACGATCACCGAGAGCGTGTGGCCCAGCAGGTCGTGCAGGTCCCGGGAGAACCTCAGCCGCTCCTTCTCGACGGCGGTACGGGCCAGCTCCTGCCGGGTGGAGCGCAGTTCCATCACGGTCTCCGACAGGGTGAGGATCGCGGCCGTCACCGCACCGGAGATGAACGTTCCGTAGCCCAGCGTCCACGGTGTCGAGGCACCGTCCCCGCGCCACACGGCGATCAGGCTCGCGGCCACGGCGAGGCCGAACAGCCCGGCCGCCAGCTGCCTGCGGCGCAGGATGGTCCCGCAGGCCAGCGAGAGCAGCGGGAAGAAGAGCAGCCAGCTGCCGCCGTACCCGATCGCCAGACCGAAGGTGATCGCGGCCAGCGCGCCCAGCAGGACGTACGACACCGGGCTCTCGCGCTTCTCCTTCACGAATCCCCGGAACACCACGGAGATGTAGAGGGAGTTGAAGGCGAGCAGTCCGACGGCACCGATCCAGGGGTTGGCCGTCTCGCCCTGGAAGAGGTTGGAGAAGGATCCCAGGCCCATCAGCAGCCAGGGCAGCAGGGCGTACGGTCCCGGCGGGCCGGGGCGGCGCCCTTCCTTCCGCAGCCGTCGCCGTTCCTTCCGCGTCTGCCTTCCGCGTTCCGGCATGTCCACTCCCGTCACGGACCGATTTCCGGCACGTCCACCTCTGTCACGGACCCACTTCCGGCACGTCCGCTCCCGTCACGGACCGATTTCCGCCATGTCCGCTCCCGTCACACGGTCCTCGCGGACCGACGGTACGAGATCACGGCGTACGTGCCGAACAGAAGCAGCCACGCGGAGAGTACGGCGACGGTCGTGGCGCCGGGCGAGTGGCCCTCGGTGGTCGCCCATCCCAGGTCCGCGAACCGGTTGGCGGGCGTGAACCGGCCGAGGGAACGCAGCCACTCGGGCAGGAGCTCCAGCGGGAACCACAGCCCTCCGACGACACCGAAGCCCATCAGACAAGCGACGTTGACGACTCCGGTGCCCTGCGGCGTGAGCCGGTAGCCGTTGCCCAGGCCGAGCAGGGTGAAGGGCAGTGCGCCGATCCACAGCAGCAGCACCAGGGCGGCCCACTGCCAGGCCGCCATCCGCACGCCGTTGAGCAGACCGCCGGCCAGCAGCACCGCCAGGATCGTCGGCAGCACGGTCACCGAACCACTGACCGCACGGCCCACGACCGCGTGCGTGGGGGAGAGCGGAGTCACCCTCAACTGCTGCATCCAGCCGAGGGACTTGTCGGACGCGACGCCCGTACCGATCGCCATGGCCGAGCCGAGCGCGCCGTATGCGGCCATGCCGACCATCGAGGCGGTCTTCCAGCCGTCGACCCCGTCGCCGCCGCCGATGTTCGTGAAGATCAGGTACATCATCACGGGCATTCCGGCACCGAAGAGCAGGAAGGTGGTGTCGCGCAGGGTCCGGCGGATTTCGAGCACGATGTAGCGGAACATCAGACGGTCTCCTCGGCGGGAAGGGCGGCGCCGGATGCCGGCGCGGTGAGGGAGAGGAACGCGGCCTCCAGCGTGGCCAGGGACACCTGGAGCCCCCGGACCAGGCCGAGCCGGGCGAGCTCCATGACGGCGGCGTCCGAGTCGGTGGTGTGCAGCACCGCCCGGTCGCCGGTCACCTCGACGGTCACGACGCCGGGCAGCAGTTCCAGGCCCCCGGTGGAACGGCCCGCCAGGTCGAAGGAGACCTGGCTGTGGCCGGCCGCCGCCTTGATGGCCTCGCCGCTGCCGTCCGCGACGATCCGGCCCCGGTCGATGACGACGATCCGGTCGGCGTTCTCGTCGGCCTCCTCCAGATAGTGGGTGGAGAAGAGCACGGTGTTGCCGCGCCGGGCGTAGGCCCGCATGGACTCCCAGAACGCGTGCCGCCCCTCCACGTCCAGGGCGGCCGTCGGCTCGTCCAGCACGATCAGCCCAGGATTTCCGGCCAGTGCGACGGCGAACCTGACCCGCTGGATCTGGCCGCCGGAGAGCTTGTCGATCCGCCGGTTCGCGTACTCCGCGACACCCGCCAGGTTCAGCGCCTCGGCCACCGGCAGGGGCCTCGGGTAGGTGGAGGCGACGAACGTGATCAGTTCGCGGACGGTGACCCGCTGGATGGGGCGCCCGTCCTGGAGCATGGCCCCGACCAGGCCCGCCCGCACCGCCTGCTCGGGGGTGCGGCCCAGCACGCGCACACGTCCGGCGTCCGGCTCGTTCAGCCCGAGCAGCAGGCTGATCGCGGTTGACTTTCCCGCGCCGTTGCGTCCGAGCAGGGCGACGGTCTCGCCCCTTTCCACGGTCAGCCGGATCCCGTCCACGGCCCGCACCCGCTGCTCGGCCCGGCCGAAGGTCTTCACCGCCCCGGTGAAGGTCACCGCGGCCTCTTTCCCCGTTGTCTGCGTCATGCATACGACGCTACGGAGCCGGACCGTGCCTCGGCAGAGGCGCATGTACGGACTCGGCGATGACAAATGTCATGGTCGGGCGGTGTGGGTGAACGAAGCCCATGGAAAGGGAATCTGACGAAACGTCAGCAGTCTTCACAAGTGCTGGGAGCTGCGTTATACATAGGGCCAACCGGCTAGAACGCGTTCTAGAACGGGCGTGGTCTCCGGTCCCCGCACGACCTCGGTGCGGCCGACGGTGCGGACGGCCGCGCCGAGGTCTTTCACCGTCGAGGAGCAGCTTCCCCATGCCCATTGATGCCGAAAAAGCTCTCGCCGCCGAACCCCGGACCAGCCATATCGACTGGGGCCACAAGGATGTCCAGCTCTACCACCTGGGGATCGGGGCGGGAGCCCGCCCCGACCTCGCCGACCCCGCCGTCGACCCCGGCGAGCTGCGCTACACACTGGAGTCCCGGCTCCATGTGCTGCCGTCCTTCGCGACGGTCGCGGGTGCGGGCACGGCCATGGCCGGCGGCCTCTCCGCGCCCGGTGTCGACATCGACCTCGCGGCCGTCCTGCACGGCGGACAGAGCGTCCGCGTGCACCGGCCGCTCCCGGCGCAGGGCAGTGCGACGGTGACTTCGAAGGTGGCCGCGGTGTACGACAAGGTCAAGGCGGCCGTGCTGGTGCTGCGTACCGAGGCCGCCGACGAGGAGGGACCGCTGTGGACCAGCGACTCCCAGATCTTCGTGCGCGGCGAGGGCGGGTTCGGCGGCGAGCGCGGCCCGTCCGAGCGGATGGCCTACCCCGCCGTCGCCCCCAACCACGTCGTGGAACGCCCGGTCCGCCCCGACCAGGCGCTGCTGTACCGCCTCTCCGGCGACTGGAACCCGCTCCACGCCGACCCGGACTTCGCCGCGAAGGCGGGCTTCGGCCGGCCGATCCTGCACGGACTGTGCACGTACGGCATGACGCTCAAGGCCGTCACCGACACGGTTCTCGGCGGCGATGTGACCCGTATCCGCTCCTACCGCACCCGTTTCACCGGGGTCGTCCTCCCCGGCGAGACCCTCCGCATCGAGATGTGGACCGCCGCCGACCAGGTACGGGTCGAGGTGAAGGCCGTGGAACGGGACAACGCCACGGTCCTCGGTGACACCTTCGTCGAGCATTCCTGAATCCGCCCGGCACACCTGAACCCGAGCCGGGCGTCTCGTGATCCGGAACGGACTCCGGACCCGGCCCCCGGCCCGAACCGGACCCGACTCCGTACCCCGACCCGAACCCGAACCCCGGACCGGACTCCGTACCCCGACCCGACTCCGACTCCGATTCCGATTCCGAACCCACTCCGTAAGCACCGCAGGCCCGTGAGGGGAGCCGCACCATGCGCGCAGCCGTACTGCACGAGATAGGCCAGGACAAACTCGAAGTGCTCGACGACGTCGAGGCGGTGGGCTTCGGCCCCGGAAAGGTCAGGCTTCGGGTCCGCGCCACCGGGCTGTGCCATTCCGACATCTCCGCGATGAGCGGGGTGCTGCCGCAGCCCGCTCCCTTCATCCCCGGCCACGAGGGCGCCGGCGAGGTCATCGACGTCGGTGACGGGGTGACCGGGCTCAGCGCGGGAGACCGGGTGCTGGTCTGCTGGCTGCCGGCCTGCGGCAGCTGCCAGTCCTGCAAACGCGGCCAGACCCACCTGTGTCTGGCCGGCTTCATGAACGCGGGCACCCCCAACTTCAAGCGTCCGGGCGGCGATGTCTTCGGGTTCGCCGGAACCGGAACCTTCACCGAGGAGGTCGTCGTCGGCGCGGGCTGCGCGGTGCCCATCCCCGATGACGTGCCGTTCGAGATCGCCGCGCTGATCGGCTGCGGGGTCACCACCGGGCTCGGCGCCGCCATCAACACCGCGCAGGTGGAGGCCGGTTCGTCGGTCGCCGTGATCGGCTGCGGCGGTGTGGGCATCTCCACCATCCAGGGCGCCAGAGTGCGGGGCGCCGCCCAGATCGTCGCCGTGGACCCGGTGGCCTCCCGGCGCGAGGCGGCCCTGCGGTTCGGCGCGACGGAGGCGGTCTCGCCCGACGAGTTCGCCGACGCCAAACAGCGGATCACCGCGGGCGAGGGCTTCGACTACGTCTTCGAGGTCGTCGGCAAGTCCGCCACGGCCCGCACCGCCTACGAGCAGACCCGGCGCGGCGGCACCCTCTGCATCGTCGGCGCGGGCGCCATGGACGACAACTTCCAGGTCAACATGTTCGAGCTGTTCTTCGACGAGAAGCGGATCCTGCCCTCCATGTACGGAGGCGGGGACGTGCTCCGGTCGTACGAGCGGGCCATCGCGCTCTGGCGGGCCGGCCGCATCGACCTGGAATCGATGATCACCCACCGGGTACGCCTCGACGGCATCAACGACGCCCTCGACCAGATGCGGACCGGCGAGTCGCTGCGTACCTGCATCGAGCTCTGACCCCCGCGGCACAGTCCCGCCCCTTTCCGAGAGGAACCCGAGAACCGATGTCACTTCCCCTGGACGGACTGTCCGCGATCGTCACCGGCGCGGGCCGCGGCCTCGGACGGGCCGAAGCGCTGGAACTGGCGCGGCTCGGCGCGGCCGTCGTCGTCAACGACTACGGGCAGCCCGGCCGCGACGGCTCGGGCGAGGCGTCCGCCACGCCCGCCGAGGAGGTCGCCGAGGAGATCCGCGCCGCCGGCGGCCGGGCGGTCGCCCACCTCGGCGACGTCGCCGACCACGAGCAGGCCCGCGCCCTGGTGGCGCTGGCCGTCGAGACGTACGGCCGGCTCGACATCCTGGTCAACAACGCGGGCATCCTGCGCGACCGGATGATCTTCTCGATGACCGAGGACGAGTGGGACTCGGTCCTGCGGGTGCACCTCAAGGGCCACTTCAACACCACGCACTTCGCCGCCGCCCACTGGCGGTCGAGGTCGAAGGAGTCCGGCGGCCCGGTCTACGGCCGGATCGTCAACACCTCGTCGGAGGCCTTCCTGGCCGGCTCGGCGGGGCAGCCCAACTACGCGGCGGCCAAGGGCGGCATCGTCGGTCTGACCACGTCCACCGCGCTGGCCCTGGCCAAGTACGGCGTCACGGCCAACGCCATCTGCCCGCGTGCCCGGACCCGGATGACCGAGGACGTCTTCGCGGGCTTCCAGGAACCGCAGGACGGGCGGCTCGACGCACTCGCGCCCGAGCATGTCTCGCCCCTCGTCGGCTATCTGGCCTCCCCGGCGGCCGCCAAGGTCAACGGGCAGCTGCTCGTGGTGCACGGCGGGATGGTCGCGATCGTCGAACGCCCCAAGGTGGCGGCGAAGTTCGACGCGACGAAGGAGACCTTCTCCTTCGACGAGCTGGACGAGCTGATCACTCCGTACTACGCGGACCGGCCGCCGAACGAGACGTTCGCGGCGGCCGAGGTGCTCGGCCTCAAACGCGGCTGAAATCTGCCCCCACGGGCGCACCTGCCCCGCACACGGGCACTGTCCCGCACCGGGGCGCACCTGCCCCGCATACGGGAACAAGGGAGGAGGGCCCCGCAGCCGAGACCGGCTGCGGGGCCCTCCTCCCCTGTTGCTCTTTCCGGGCAGCGGTGTCAGGCCGCCCTGCTGCCACCTTCGGAGGGGCGGCGGTGACGGCCGTGCGGTTGCGCCGCCGTGTCGTCCGTCGCCACACCCCCTCGGTGCTTTCCGGATCCGTCGGCCTCGGCCCGTTGTGCGTCCGCCCCCGGCGGACGCGTCTGGGTCGTGTCGGATCGCGCCTCGGACATCTGAGAAGTCACCCCGTTGTGATCGTTTACCTGCTGGTCTCCGGGACTCTCGCACCACCGCCCGGGAACGGTCACCGCCGGCGACCGCGGTGCGCGACTGCGTGAGATCCCCGGCTCAACTCTAGTCCGGCCGCCTTCCGCGTGACGGCCGGTCCCAGGCACGTGCCGTACGTCCCACGAGAGGCGCCTGCCCCAGGGGAACGGGTCTGCACACAGGAGGATGCGTCACGGTGGCGGAAGGTTGCCTGCCGCTTTCCATGCAGCCCGCCGGGGTCGCGTGCGGAGCCGTGCGCCCGGTCGGCTCCACGTCTGAAGGGGCCGTCAGGAACGCCACCGCGCAGGCCGTTTCCCCGTTCGCGTACGGCAGTTTGAGCACACCGTCGCGCGACCAGACCCCGCTGCCGGCCAGCCAGCCCTCGGGCACGGCGAGGTGGTGCAGCCGACGGCCCGACGGGCGCCAGATCCCGGCCCAGCTGCCGGCGGCACCGTCGATCCGCAGGGCCACCGCGCAGCTCTCCGGCATCAGCATCTGCCCCGGCTGCACCGCGAACGGTGTCACGGCGGCGTCCGGCAGACGCAGGCACTCGGGGAAGCGCACCGGCAGACAGCTGCCCAGCACCCCCCAGCCGAGCCGGTCGTGCCCCGGCGCGTCCGAGCGGACCAGCAGCAGACCGCTGTCCGGGTCGGCAAGCAGCAGCCGGTCGTTGCTGTCCGGCGCGATCTGGAGCAGGGGAGTCATCTCGGCGCCGCGCTCCAGGTCCACGGTGACCGCCTTCACCGGCCCGCCCCCCGCGGGTTCCCGGTCCAGGGCCAGCAGACGGCCCGCCCGGTCCAGCCAGACCCCGCCGGTACAGCGCCCCGGCAGGTCCGCGATGTGCTCCGGCCCGAACGCGCCGCCCGCCACCAGCCAGAGCCCGGTGGAGTACACACCGGCAGCCAGGGCGTACGCGCTGACGCCGTCCGGCGACGGCGGCAGCAGCGTCATCTCGGCGCATTCGACGGCGCCCAGCGGGAGTTCACCGGTGCCGGGCCCGGTCGGGTAGAGCAGCGAGAAGGCGTGGCGCCCGGCCGCCCGGCGCCGGATCAGCACGCGGCCGTCGGCGAGCGGCAGCACCTGCGAGGCGGCCTCCTCCGGCTGGTCCAGCGGGAGCGGTACGGCGTACGGCTCGGGACCGTCCAGCGTCCAGCGCTCCGTGAACCAGGCGTCCTGTGTTCCCGCTCCCGCCCCGGCGGCGGTGTCGCGGGCGGTCGTGAGCCGCGCGGCGTAGGCGCCGTCGGCAGCGATCGTGAACGCGGGCAGGACCGTTTCGCCGGGGACCGGCTCAAGCCCAGGGACCTGCTGAAGCCCAGGGACCGGCCCGAGGCCGGGGAACGGCCCAAGCGCCTTCTCCGCAGAGGCAGTCGGGTCCGGCGGCCCCCATGACCCCAGTGACCCCAGCGGCCCCGGAAGAGCCGCCCCACCCTCCGCTCGGGCCGGGGGCACTGCCGGATCCGGCACCACCCCCTCGGCTCCCGAGGGCTCGTCGGCCCCCGGATCCGCCGGCTCGTCGGACCCCGGCTCCACCGTCTCTCCGGTTCCGGCCGCCTCAGCGGTCCCGTTCTCGATGGCACAGACAGTCATCGACGCATCACCTCCGGCAACCGAAGCTAGTTTTCGCACTTCCTGCCGAACAACACGAGCCACGTCACTTCACACATAAGGGTGGTGATGCCCGGATTCGCCTGAGAGGGCGGGGGTGGCTGTGCATCCCGGGATGCGGGTGTCTAAGGTTAGGCATTCCTAAGTGTTATCTGTGTGATCCTCGACTGGAGCAAGTGATGTCCCTTCGTCGCCGCGGCACCGCCGCAGTCGGCCTGGCTGTAGTGGCCGCCCTGTCCCTTTCGGCCTGCGGGAGCGACGACGACGGGTCCGACGCCACGGGCAAGACCGGATCCGGTGCCGACAAGAAGGCCGCGGTCGCGACGGGCGGCAAGGACTTCGGCGACGCGGCGGAGAAGACCGCGGCGTACGGCACCGACGCCCCGGCGGGCACGTTCCCCCGTACCCTCACCCACGCCATGGGCAAGACCGAGCTCAAGGCGGCCCCGAAGCGGGTCGTCGTGCTCGACGTCGGCGAGTTCGACAACGTCGTGTCGCTGGGTGTGAAGCCGGTCGGCTACGCCCCCTCGGAGGGCGACGCGGCGATCCCGTCGTACCTGAAGAAGGCCGCGGGCGACCCCAAGAACGTCGGTACGATCAACAACCTCAACCTTGAGGCCATCGCCGGACTGAAGCCCGACCTGATCCTCGGCAGCCAGCTGCGCGCCGCGGACAAGTACGACGAGCTGTCCAAGATCGCGCCGACCGTGTTCTCCATCCGTCCGGGCTTCACCTGGAAGGAGAACTACCTCCTCAACGCCGCGGCGCTGGACAAGACCGCCAAGGCGAAGTCGGCGCTCGACGCCTACGAGACGAACGCGAAGAAGCTCGGCGAGGACATCGGCCCGAAGAAGCCGACCATCTCCATGGTCCGTTACCTGCCGGACAAGATCCGCCTCTACGCCAAGGCCTCCTTCATCGGCACCATCCTCGACGACGCCGGCCTGCCGAGGCCCAAGAACCAGCAGATCGACGAGCTGGCCGCGGAGATCAGCCCGGAGAAGATCGACGAGGCGGACGCCGACTGGATCTTCACCGGTGTCTACGGCGACGTGAAGGCCACCAAGCGCGACACCACCCAGGCCAACCCGCTGTGGAAGAACCTGACGGCCGTCAAGGAGGGCCGGGCGAAGAACGTCTCCGACGAGACCTGGTACCTCGGTCTCGGCGTCACGGCCGCGAACCTGGTCCTCGACGACCTGCGCGCGGACCTGGTCAAGTAGCGATCCGCCCCACAGGGGCGGGCGGCGCCGCGCAGCTGTCCGGCGCGGCGCCGCGTAACGATTCATGACCGGCCGGCCGCCCGGTGTCCCGGGTCCGACCGGCCATGGATGCGGGGCACGGAGGCCAGGTAGCCTTTCCCCCGTGCCCCGTCTGTCTGAAGTCATCGCCGAGCTCGACGCCCTGTGGCCGCCCGAGCGGGCCGAAGGATGGGACGCCGTCGGCACCGTCTGTGGTGACCCGGACGCCGAGGTCGGCCGGGTGCTCTTCGCCGTCGACCCCGTACAGGAGGTCGCCGACGAGGCGATGGTGCTCGGCGCCCAGCTGATCGTCACCCACCACCCGCTCTATCTGCGCGGTACGACGACGGTCGCGGCCGGCACCTTCAAGGGCCGGGTGGTGCACACCCTGATCAAGCACGACATCGCGCTGCACGTGGCCCACACCAACGCGGACACCGCGGACCCCGGCGTGTCCGACGCCCTGGCCGGCGCCCTCGACCTGCGCGTCGAGCGCCCCCTCGTACCGGACCCCACGGATCCCTCCGGCCGTCGCGGCCTCGGCAGGATCTGCGCGCTCGACCACCCCGAGACCCTCGGCGCGTTCGCCGCACGGGCCGCCGCCCGGCTGCCCGCCACCGCGCAGGGCATCCGCCTGGCCGGCGACCCGGAGGCGCCCGTACGGACCGTCGCGGTGAGCGGCGGATCGGGCGACAGCCTCTTCGACGCGGTCCGGGCAGCGGGCGTGGACGCCTTCCTCACCGCGGACCTGCGCCACCACCCGGCCTCCGAGGCCGTCCAGCACTCGCCGCTCGGCCTGGTCGATGCCGCACACTGGGCCACCGAGTGGCCGTGGTGCGAGCAGGCCGCCGCACAGCTCGACGCGATTTCCGACCGCCACGGATGGGACCTGCGGGTCCATGTCTCGAAGCAGGTCACCGACCCCTGGACCACCCACCACTCTTCTGGAGCCCCCAACTGAACGCCGCGCCCGCCGACCAGATCCGACTCCTCGACGTCCAGGCCCTCGACCAGCGTCTCTCCCAGCTCGCGCACCGCCGCAACTCGCTGCCCGAGCACGCCGAGATCGAGTCGCTGACGGCTGACCTCGCCCAGCTCCGTGACCTCCTCGTCGCCTCGACGACCGAGGAGAGCGACACCGCCCGCGAGCAGACCAAGGCGGAGCACGACGTCGACCAGGTGCGCCAGCGCGCCGCCCGCGACCAGCAGCGCCTGGACTCGGGCGCGGTCACCTCGCCCAAGGACCTGGAGAGCCTCCAGCGCGAGATCGTCTCCCTCGCCAAGCGCCAGGGCGACCTGGAGGACGTCGTCCTCGAAATCATGGAGCGCCGCGAGTCCGCCCAGGAGCGGGTCGCCGAGCTGACCGACCGGGTCTCGGCCGTGCAGGCCAAGGTCGACGACGCCACCGGCCGCCGGGACGCCGCGACCCAGGAGATCGACACGGAGAGCGCGACGGTCGCCAAGGAACGCGAGGTCGTCGCCGGCTCCGTCCCCGCCGACCTGCTCAAGCTGTACGACAAGCTCCGCTCCCAGCAGGGCGGGGTGGGCGCCGCCCGCCTCTACCAGCGCCGCTGCGAGGGCTGCCGCCTCGAACTCAACATCACCGAGATCAACGACGTGAAGGCCGCGTCGCCCGAAACGGTGCTGCGCTGCGAGAACTGCCACCGCATCCTGGTCCGTACCTCGGACTCGGGTCTGTAATGACGCAGCCGCGCCAGTTCGTCGTCGAGGCCGACGGCGGTTCCCGGGGCAACCCGGGGCCCGCCGGTTACGGCGCGGTCGTGATCGACCCGGCGACGGGGGAGACCCTGGCCGAGGCGGCCGAGTACATCGGCGTCGCGACGAACAACGTCGCCGAGTACAAGGGCCTCATCGCCGGACTGCGGGCCGCGAAGGCGCTGATGCCGGACGCCTCGGCCGGCGGCGGGCTCCGCGTGCACGTCCGGATGGACTCCAAACTGGTCGTGGAACAGATGTCGGGCCGCTGGAAGATCAAGCACCCCGACATGAAGCCGCTCGCGGCCGAGGCCGCCCGGATCCTTCCGGCGTCCGCCGTCACCTACGAGTGGATCCCGCGCGAGAGGAACAAGCACGCGGACCGGCTCGCCAACGAGGCGATGGACGCGGGCCGGCGCGGCAAGCAGTGGGAGCCGTCGTCCTCGACGGCCGCCCTCGACACCCCGCGGTCCTCGGTGTCCGCCGCTCTGCCGCCGGTCTCCGGTCCGCCCGGTGACGCGGCGGCCGGCGCGGCGAGGGCGAGAGCGGCGCTCAACCGGCCCGCAGCCGAAGCCTCGCAGCCCGTCGCCGAAGCCGCGCAGGCCGGTGTCAGGACCTCGCCGTCCGGCGCCAGGACCCCGCAGACCGGCTGGGGCGCCGCTCCGGACCTCGGCGCACCCGCCACCTTCGTGCTGCTGCGCCACGGCGAGACCGCGCTCACCCCCGAGAAGCGGTTCTCCGGCAGCGGCGGCACCGACCCCGAACTCTCCGCCACCGGCCGGGGGCAGGCCGAGCGCGCCGCCGAGGCCTTCGCCGCCCGTGGGACCGTGCAGGAGATCGTCAGCTCCCCGCTCCGCCGCTGCCGTGAGACGGCCGGCGCGGTCGCGGCCCGGCTGGGCCTGGAGGTCCGGATCGAGGAAGGGCTGCGCGAGACGGACTTCGGCGCCTGGGAGGGCCTGACCTTCGGCGAGGTCAGGGAGCGGTACGGCGCCGATCTCGACGCCTGGCTCGCCTCCGCGAAGGCGGCCCCCACCGGAGGCGGCGAGAGCTTCGCCGAGGTGTCCCGCCGCGTCGCGGCGGCCCGGGACCGTCTCGTCACCCGGTACGCCGGCCGTACGGTCCTCATGGTCACGCACGTCACGCCCATCAAGACCCTCGTCCGGCTGGCGCTGGGCGCACCGCCGGAGTCGCTGTTCCGGATGGAGCTCTCGGCGGCGTCCGTGTCGGCCGTGGCCTACTACGCGGACGGCAACGCCTCCGTACGTCTGCTCAACGACACGTCCCACCTGCGGTAAAGCCTTCCGGACAGCGCTCGGCCCCGTCGGCGGGGGGAAGCCGACGGGGCCGAGGCGGTTCCGGGAGGCCGGGGGATTGCCTGCCGGAACCCGGGTCACCCGGAGGCCGGGTCACGTGTCCCTGAAAGTCTGTTGCCCCGGCTGACGGGGAGCATGCACGCGAAACCGCGCGACTTTGCCCGGATCAGCCGCGCAGCGCCGCAGCCTCGGCGGCCAGCCGCTCCACCCGGCCCCAGTCCCGGGCCGCCACCGCATCGCCGGGCACCATCCAACTGCCGCCCACGCAGCCGACGTTCGGCAGGGACAAGTAGGAGGGGGCGGAGGCGAGCGAGATGCCGCCCGTCGGGCAGAACCTGGCCTGGGGAAGCGGGGCGGACAGGGCCTTCAGACAGGCCGTGCCGCCCGCCGCCTCGGCCGGGAAGAACTTCATCTCGGTGACTCCGCGTTCCAGCAGTGCGACGACCTCGGACGTCGTCGAGACACCCGGCAGGAACGGCACCCCGGACGCCTTCATCGCGTCCAGCAGCGCGTCCGTCCAGCCGGGACTCACCAGGAACCGGGCGCCCGCGGCCACGGTCTCCGAGACGTTCGCCGGCGAGATCACCGTGCCCGCGCCGACCACCGCGTCCGGGACCTCCGCCGCGATCGCCTTGATCGCGTCGAGGGCAGCGGCGGTCCGCAGCGTCACCTCGATGGCCGGAAGCCCGCCCGCGACCAGGGCCCGGGCGAGCGGCACCGCGTCGGCGGCGTCCTCCAGCACGACGACGGGCACGACGGGGGCAAGGTCCAGTACGGAGGAGGTCATGCCCTCATCCTGCCCGTGCGCCGCACCGTACGCAACGAGCGTTGCGCATGATGCAATGAACCCGATGGTGTGCACGTGCCCACGCCGGCACATTCCTGTCCGACGTGCCGGGTCCGTGGGCCCGAGCCCGGGTCCGTGGTTCCCTGTCCGGCGGGCCCTGTCCGTGGACCCGGTCAGTGGATCTCCGTCACCACGACATCGAGCTCCCACGACCGCCCGGACCGCGCGGGCGCCTGGGCCTCCACCACGTACCCCAGGTCCCGCAGGGCCGTCACCAGCTCCGCCGGGTCCTTCGGCCGGGCCCCCGCTCCCAGCAGGTCGCGGACCATCCGGCCCTTCGTCGCCTTGTTGAAATGGCTGACCACCGACCGCTTCTCCACCCCGTCCACCAACTGGGAGTGCAGGACCCGCACGCTCGCCGTACGCTCCGCCACCGCCCCCTTCGGCTTCCACGCCGCCGCGTAGGCGGACGACCGCAGGTCCAGCACCAGGCCGTCCCCCGCCGCCTCCGGCATGACCTCCGCCATCGGTGCACGCCAGTACGGACCGAGAGCCCCGAGCCCAGGCAGCTTCACCCCCATCGAGCAGCGGTACGGCGGAATCCGGTCGCCCACCCGCACCGCGCCCCACAGCCCGGAGAAGACCAGCAACGACTTCCCGGCCAGGCGGCGGGCCGCCGTGTCCAGGGATGCCAGGTCCAGCGCGTCGTACAGCACCCCGGTGTAGAGCTCCCCGGCCGGACGGGCACCCGCGGTACGCAGCTCGACGTTCTTCGCGATCTCGCCGCGCAGCCCCTCGCTGAGCCCCAGCACCACGCGGGCCTTCTCCTCGTCCGCCGCGCACAGCTCCACCAGCCCGTCCAGCACGGCGGCCCGCGCCCCGGCCAGACCGGGAAGCGACAGCGACTCGGGCTTCAGGGGTGCTCCGCGTCCCGAGGCGGCCTTTCCTTCGGAGGGCGGCAACAGCACGAGCACGGCGGTTCTCCTTCGTACGTACGGAAAAGGGGGCCTCCGGCCTGCGCACGGATCTCCCGGAGCAGTGGCCCGCCAGCGGCTCACCACCCCTCGCGCCAGCGTACGGGGCAGTGGCACCTCTCCGTTCTCCACCCGGGATGCCGCCCGTCCCGCCCCGCCATACGCTCGGTCCATGCCCCGCCGCCATCTCCATATGACCGGCGCAGCCGACACCCCGCTGCGAGCGGCCCTGCGCGCGCTGCGCACCGAACTCGGACTCCCCGACCGCTTCCCGGCCGACGTGCTCGCCGAGGCGGCCGAAGCGGCGCGGCACCCGGAAATCTCCGCACACGAGGACGCCACGGACCTGCCGTTCCTCACCATCGACCCGCCCGCCTCCACCGACCTCGACCAGGCCATGCACCTGGAACGCCGGGCCCACGGCTATCGCGTGCACTACGCCATCGCCGACGTCGCGGCCTTCGTCCGTCCGGGCGGCGCGCTCGACACGGAGGCCCACCGCCGGGTGAACACGCTCTACTTCCCCGACGGCAAGGTGCCGCTCCACCCCGAATCGCTCTCCGAGGGCGCCGCCAGTCTGCTGCCCGGCGAGACGCGCCCCGCCGTGCTCTGGGAGATCGACCTGGACGCCGAGGGCCGCGCCGTCGCCACCCGGGTACGCAGGGCCCTCGTACGCAGCCGCGCGAAGCTCGACTACGCGGGCGTACAGCACCGGATCGACACCGGCACCGCCGAGGAATCCCTCGCCCTGCTCAAGGACATCGGCACGCTGCGTGAGGAGCAGGAGATCGCCCGGGGCGGCATCTCCCTCGACGTGCCCGAACAGGAGATCGTCGAGCGGAACGGCGGCTACGGCCTCGAATACCGCGCCCCGCTGCCCGCCGACGGCTGGAACGCCCAGATCTCCCTGCTCACCGGCATGGCGGCGGCCGGACTGATGCGGGAGTCCGGCACCGGCATCCTGCGCACGCTCCCCGTCGCCCCCGACGGCGCGGTGGCCCGTCTGCGTCGCTCGGCCGAGGCCCTGCACATCGACTGGCCGCACCACGTCCCGTACGCACAGGTCGTCCGCTCCCTCGACCCGAGGCGGACCGGCCACGCGGCGTTCCTCCAGGAGTGCACCACGCTGCTGCGCGGCGCCGGCTACACCGTGTTCGAGCACGGCGAACTGCCCACCCCCGCCGTGCACGCCGCGGTCGCCGAGCTCTACACCCACTGCACGGCGCCGCTGCGCCGCCTCGTCGACCGGTACGCGGCCGAACTCTGCGTCGCGGCGGCCGCGGACCGCGAACCCCCCGAGTGGACCCTGGCCGCGCTGCCCGCCCTGCCCAAGGAGATGGCGGACGGGACCCGGCGCGCCAACACGGTGGAGCGCGAGTGCGTCGACCTCGTCGAGGCGGCACTGCTCAAGGACCGGGTCGGCGCGGTCTTCGACGCGTACGTGGTGGACGTGAAGGAACACGAGCCGACCGTCGGAACCGTCCACATCGACGACCCGGCCATCGTCGCCCGCATCGAGGGCGGCACCGCCGAACTGCCCCTGGGGGAGCGGCTGCGGGTCCGGCTCACCCAGGCGGACCCGGGCTCGTCGAAGGTGCTGTTCGCGCCCGCGTGAGCGCGGCCACGACGGCCCGCGGATCATCGGCGTGGAACCGGACGGAGGCCGTCCGCCCGCGACCGCCGAGCGGCCGTACGAAATCCACCGCCGCGGTCAGTTCCACCGCCACCGTCGTCTGACCGCCGACCGCGAGATCGAGCACGCCGTCCGGGGTGAGCTGAACCAGCCGGCCCTGGGGGAAACGCCGCTCGACCCGCGCGGCGGCGATCGAGGCGGCCGGTATCCGCAGATCGAAGAGCGCCCCGTAGCGGATGCGCAGCGACCCGTCCGGACCCACGACATGCGGCCGGGTCACACACGCGGCGTGCAGGGCGAGCACCAGCAGCACCCCGTACACATCAAGTACGAGCAGAATCCGGTGCACGACCGGCCACGGGATCAGCAGTGCCATCATCACCGTCTCCACCACCGAGACGAAGACCAGGCCGTACATCATCGCGGTCTGCGGCCCGGTGTACGGGGCGGCCCGCGCGCCCTCCGGCACGGCGTGACGCCGCCGCAGCACCCACAGCCCCAGGCTGTGCAGGGCCCGCAGTTCGTGGGCGACGAGCCGTCGCACCGGCACCGGCACGACCGTCCGCAACGCCGAGACCGCCGCCGCCCGCCGCCCCGCACCCTCCCGGCGTCCCGCCCGCCACAGCCGCCCCAGCACGACGGCCTCCAGCACGAGCGCCGCCAGGACCACTGCCTCCGCACCGACGAGTACGGCCCCCGGTATCCGTACCCCGGCCACCAGGCACACGCCCACCGCCGCCTCGACGGGCAGCACGGCCGCGACCACGAGCCGCGTCCCCCGCACCCCTCCGGTCACCGGTCCATCCCCTTCATCCCCTCCATCCCCTTCCTTTCCTTCACCCGCTCCGTCAGGGCCACCATCACCCGGCGCACCACTTCGGCCTGCGCGGGCGGGTAGTCCGCCAGCAGTGCCTCCCCGAACCCCGTCATCGCCGGCCCCTGGTCCGGGACGGCCGCCAGTACCTCGTCCGGCACGAGCGCGGCCATCCGGGCGGCCAGCGGCGCGACGCGCGGATCGTCCACGGGCGCCGCGTCGAGCGCGTCCAGCTCCTCGTACAGCGCGAGTACCGCCGGATCACCGGCCAGCTTCCCCAGCACGGCGTAGACCTCGCTGCCCCCGCCGCCCGCCGTGTCCAGCAGCGCCATATGCTCCCGGTCCCTGGCGGCGCTGGGGGAGTCGGTGACGGGCCCGGCGGCCAGCAGCTCGGCCAGCGCGGGCGACACGGGCCCGACACCGGTCAGCGGCCCCTCCCGCAACTGCGCGAGCCGCAGCCGCCGCTCCCGGATCTCCCGCTCCTGCCGCGCCAGATCGGCATCCAGCTCCCGCAGTACGTCCCCGAGCGGCCGCCCGGCGTCCCCGGCAAGCACCTCCCGTACCTCCTCCAGCCCGAGCCCCAGCTCGGTGAGCCGCCGGATCCGGGCGAGCAGCACGGCGTCGCGCACGCCGTAGGAGCGGTAGCCGTTGGCACGGCGGGCAGGCTCGGCCAGCAGACCGATCTGGTGGTAGTGCCGCACGGCCCTGGGGGTGAGCCCGACGAGCGCGGCGATCTCTCCGATGCGCATGGCCCCAGTAGAAACCCTGACGCTGCGGCAAGGTCAAGCGCAACGGACCGCCGCCCCTTCCGCGCCCCGGCCTGCGACGGACCCGGCCTGAGCGCCCTGGAGCGCCCCGGAGCCGCCGGGCCCTTGGAGCCCCCGGCCCCCAGAGCCCGCCGGCTCCCGCCCTGTCCGGCGGCCCCGGCCGGACGGGTAGCATGGGCGCCACGGCAGACGAGCCGGGCGGACGGCCGCGTGAGGATCTTCGGACCCTCCCGAGGAACGTCCGGGCTCCACAGGGCAGGGTGATGGCTAACGGCCACCCGGGGTGACCCGCGGGACAGTGCCACAGAAAACAGACCGCCTGGGACTCCGGTCCCCGGTAAGGGTGAAACGGTGGTGTAAGAGACCACCAGCGCCTGAGGCGACTCAGGCGGCTAGGTAAACCCCACCCGGAGCAAGGTCAAGAGGGGCCGTCGCAAGACGGCCCTGCGCGAACGTTCGAGGGCGGCCCGCCCGAGTTCGCGGGTAGACCGCACGAGACCGGCAGCAATGCCGGTCCTAGATGGATGGCCGTCTCCCCGGCCGCCGCGAGGCGACCGGGCGACAGAACCCGGCGTACAGCCCGACTCGTCTGCCGCTACCTGCGGCTTTACCTGCGAAGGGCCTCTGACCTGCGTCGGAGGCCCTTGCGGGGTGGCTCGGCCCGGCATCCGCCCGAGCACCCCGCTTCCGTTCCTGTGCATGGAGACGGCAGTTGTCAGGAACCGGACCTGAGTATTTCCCAAATTGCTCTCACTATCTGCACTATTCCCCTTAACTGCCGCTCCGGGCGCGTCAGTCTGGGCTGGACCCGTCTTTGGGGTGCGCGTCTCTGCTCGCGCACGGAGTTCGAGCGGGACCGCTGAAGTCGGCTGGCCGACGGTGCGAGAAGGCGGTGGACAGGAAGTCGTCTCATGTGGGTTCACCCTGCCGTCCGGCGTTTGGCGACGTTCTGTTGCCCGCGTCAGTCCAGGGTTCCTCGGGGAGATCGCAGTCCGGGAACTCTCGCCTGACAGCTCCGTAGTGATGTGTGATTGAAATGTGCTCGGGCGGGGACATGGATCGCATTCGGATGCCGTATGCGACCTGCGTCTGTCCTTGTAAACCGGTCTGGATGCGAAAGTCATGCGCGATGAGGCTGCGGTAGCCCAGGGTCAGCCATTCGAACTCGGAACAGGTAAGCCCCGGTTCTTGCATGGCATTGTGCATGGAAAGGATGCGCAGCATGTCCTCTTCGCTGACCGGATGCCCTCTTGCCTTTCGTTCGTTGAGCCGAATTTGATCCAGCTGGGACAGGGCGATCAGCCAGTGACTGCCGGCCTTCCAATGGACGACAACGATGATCAGCCCGACCGGTGCCACCCACCACGGTCCGCGCCAAGTGAGCCCGGTCTCCTCCCACCACCAGGGCGACATGGCGGTGACTGCGAGCAGTGCGGTGCCACGGGCGACCCAGGCTGACGGATCGGCCCACGACATCGGGTAGTAGTGCCCACCAGGCTTCCGCGGGAGCGCTCTGGACACCAGCCCGTGCACAAAGCCGTTGCTTCCCGCCGCGACTTCATCGAAGACCCATCCCGCCCGATCGCCCGAAGGCAATAGGCAGCGATAGTCCTCAATGGTTCGGACAAGGAAAACAGCGATGAACAGATGCGCGACCGCGAGAGCGCCGAAGATGGTCCATGCTCGGTCCACCGAGACCGAAACCTGTGCCACCGTCACGGACTTGCCGCCCGACAAGAGGCGAATGGCAGTGATGGAGACCACCAGCAGCGACCCCACCGTCAGGATTCGCGTGGCGTTGTTCACCCCGGCGATGATCTTCCGCTGATGCACATTCCCTTGGTCCATGGTTGCGCCCCCGCCGCTCGCTTCGCCTCACCACTCCCCGGTCAACTGTCCCTTGCCTCGGAGTGTCCCACCGGCGTCGCCCTGCTGTCAGCCGCACAGCCCGACCGGGCCGCAATGCACGGGTCACGGTCGCGCCGGGTGTACCGCTGGACGCTGTCGGAAGCGTCCGGCGGCCATTGGCGTCGGGTAGGCGTTGGCGTCGCTCTTCGCCGGCTCACGCGGTACCCCCGCCCGGCCGGCGGATCCACGGGAGTGCGCAAGGTTCCTGTAGGAGAAGCGAGTTGTACCGCTTTCGCCTCTGCCCATTGCGGCCGGTCCGCCTCATCCACCGCGGCCGGCCACTTCGGAGGCCCACGCATCCGCCATGTCCTGGACGAGAACCCCATGAGCGTCCGATTGATATCCCGAGCCATGCGATGCATAACCAGCCCGAGCCCGCGGTTGAGGCTGCGGACGCGTCCTCCCTCCGGGTGGGACTGCTCGCTTTCCCCGCAGCTGGACTGGTCGTCCTCCTCGCGTCCTCCGCGCTGAGCGCGAAGAGCAGGCCGGAACAGCGGACAAAGTGACTTGATGCGGTCGGCGACGCACGGAAGATCACGATACGAGCCACAGCCGAATCGCTGCCGGGTGACGGTGACGCAGACGCGGGGGTGGAGAAGGTTCCGTCGCGTCAGGCCAGTCCGACGGAGCTCCCGGCCGGTGGATCACTGGCGGATCCAGAGCCGGATCCCTGCGGCGGTGACGGTGCCGTGGAAGACGTAGGCGCTCCGGGGCGCTCCACAGAGGGCGATGCCCAGGGGCGGCGGATCCGTTGTCCGGCGTGGTGCCAGGTGCCAGGTGCCAGGTCCGTGGTGCCAGGGCACGGCCTTGCGGCGGTCCTGCCGGGACGGTCGGGCCGGGGTGATGCCACCGGGTGGGCGTTGACCGCGTGTGTGTGCTTACGCCGTCCGGATCAGCGGTGGCTCAGGACATCGACGACGCGCCCGCTCGGACCGCGTACGAAGAAACGGCGCACGCCGATGGGGCCGGACAGCAGGGTGCGTGGCCGGGTGCGCCGCGCATGCGGTGCGGCGGCCAATCGCGGACCGGTCGGTCCGCATGTGGTGGAGGAGAGGCCACCTCAGGCGCTCAACTGGGGGCGCCGGCCTGGCTGGGTACGTTTTCGAGGCTGTGGAGCAGACGCTCACCGCGGTCTTCGGCCATGTCCAGCGTGGCCAGAACGGCCGGCGTCGAGATGCTCGGCAGGATGTAATGGAGCAGGACCGAGATCCGTCGGCCCAGGTCCTCGCGGTTGGACAGGACCTGGGACATCACCTGGATGCCCGAGAAGGACCCCGCCAGCATTTCCGCCGCCTCGCGCGGATTGACGTGCGGCAGCAGCTCACCCTGCCCCTTGGCGGCCAGCAGGATGTGTTCGAGCCGGTCTATCCAGCCTCGGAACGGCGTGCCCCGGTCCAGACCTTCCACGGCCTGGTCCATGGCCAGGCCGACACTGGCACGGACCAGCGGCTCATGGCGCAGGCGGTAGGCCAGGAGCATGCCCTGGTCCACCAGTTCCTGAAGCTTGGTCAGCTGGGGCGGCAGCGGATCGCTGTCCAGCTGTATGTCCATCACCCCGAGCGCGAGGTCTTCCTTGGAGGCGAAGTGGAAGTACAACGCGCCCTTGGTCGCCCCCGCCCGGGCCAGGATCTCGCTGATGGTCGCGCTGCTGTAACCGCGCTCGTCGAACACGTCGGCAGCCGCCACCAGGATCGACCGACGGGTCTGGATCGCGCGCGCCTGCTGTGCCATCAGCTTCTCTCTAATGGTGGCTTGAATCGTGCCACAAGGGGTTGGCTGGAAAGGAAAACCGGGCTGTCAGTATCTTACTGCGGGGCGGCTCGGCCCTCTGACACCGATCCTCCTGGGGGAACGTCATGGTTCAGCTCACCTCCCGCAGCGCTTCGGTGTCGGTGGCAGGGGCGGTGCCGGTGGACGGCGTCGGGAACGCCGGGTCCTTCGCTGGTGCCGACGGCGCCGGCAGCTCCTCCGGCGTTCCGGGGGCGGCCTCCGTCGGCGGGGAGGATCCGGGCCCGAGAGGAGGGTCGCCCGACCGGCTGAGACAGCTGGTCCACCGGACCGACCCCCAGGACGTCTTTCCCACCGGCCTCACCCGGCTCACCGACACCCAGTTCTCGGTTTCGGCGCACTGGCCGCGGACCCATCGCTTCTTCGCCCCCGTCGGCGGCCGCCACCAGGACCCCCTGCTCATAGCCGAGACCATGCGCCAGACGACGATGCTGGTCGCCCATGCCCATTTCGGTGTGCCGGTCGGCGATGCCTTCGTGATGTGGGAACTGCGGTACACCTCCGCGTCCGCCCGGCTCGAACTGGGCGACGACCCGTGGGACATCACGGTGGACGTGTCCTGTTCCCGGATCCGTCTCCGCGGCCGGAGCCTCGGCTCCATGCGTGTCGAACTCCTCCTGCACCGCCGCGGCACCGTGCTCGCCTCCGGCGGCGGCCGGATCAGCTGCACCTCGGCAGCGGCGTACCAGCGGCTGCGCGGCCATCTCGGCACCGTGCTCGGCACCCCGATACCCGTCCTGCCCGCCGTCGCGCCGCGCACGGTCGGCAGGACCTCCGAACGGGACGTCGTTCTCTCGCCCGGCGCGCAACCGGGCACCTGGCTGCTGCGCGTCGACACCCGGCACCCGACACTCTTCGGCCGCCCCAACGACCATGTGCCGGGCATTCTGCTGCTGGAGGCTGCCCGCCAGGCCGCACACGCCGCCACCGGCACGGCCTTCCTGCCGACGGCTCTTCAGGCAGACTTCCTCCAGTACGTGGAGCTCGACCGGCCCTGCCGGATCGAGGCCGCACCCCTCCCGGCCGACGCCCTCTCGCCCGCGGGAGTGTTCGTACGGGCCGTCCAGGACGGCGAACCCGCCTTCACCTGTGCCCTCCGCCCGCCGGCCTCCCGCCCGGCCGGGCCCGGCAACGCCCGGAGCGATCTCTCATGACCCCCCTCATCCTCATCACCGGCGCCACCGGCTTCATCGGCAGCCGGGTGACCGCCGCCGCCCGTGCGACCCCCGGGGTCCGGCTGCGCCTGATGGCCCACAGGACCGAACCCGACGCCGCCGCGGCCGGTTCCGGCTGCGAGACGGTGTACGGAGATCTCGCCGACCCCGGATCGCTGCGCGGCAGTTGCGAGGGTGTCGACGCCGTGATCCACTGCGCCTCCCGGATCGGCTCCGACGAACAGAGCGCCCGGACCGTCAACGATCACGGAACCCGTGCGCTGGTCGACGAGGCCGTACGCAGCGGAGTCGGCCGGATCGTCCAGTTGAGCACCGCTTCCGTCTACGGCCGCGGCCCCTTCACCGCGATGCTCCCCGGCGCGGCCGAGCCCGCCCCCGCCTCCGCCACCAGCCTGACCCGGGTCGCCGCCGAACAGCATGTCCTTGCGGGCGGGGGGGCCGTCCTGCGCCCGCACATCGTGTACGGGGCGGGGGACCGGTGGGCGATTCCCGGGCTGGTCGCCCTGCTGCGCCACCTGGAGGCGGCGCCGGCCGGCTGCGACGCCCGCCATTCGATGATCGACGTGGCGAGCCTGGGCCGGGCGCTGCTCGGGGCGGCGCTCGCGCCGAAGCCGCCGTCCGGCGTCTACCACGTCAATCACCCCGAGCCCGTGACCTGCTCGGACCTGCTGTCCACGGTGCTCGGCGAGCTCGATCTGCCCTGGGCGGGCACGGAGATCGCCCTGGACGAGGCGCGTGCCCGGCTGGCAGGCGTCCCGTACGCCACACACCACTTCGGGATGCTCACCGTGGACCACTGGTTCGCCGACGAACGGATCCGTCAGGACCTCGGCTGCGCCCCGGGCGCCGACTTCCGGACCTCCTTCGCGGAGCACGCCCCCTGGTACCGGGAGTTCCTCAGCCGTTGAGGGAGAGGGAGAGGGAGAGGGAGAGGGAGTTGGAGGAGTTGGGGAGTTGAGGGCGTTCAGGCGCCGTTGATGTGTTGGAGCCGCGAGCGCCTCCGACACATCCGCGCCGTCAGCCGTCAGCCGTCAGCCGTCAGCCGGGTCCGGGATGCGGGTGCCCGTCCCGCTCACCCGTACCCGCGCGTCGCCCGCCCGCAGGGTGACGGTCAGTGTGCCGGGGCGGCCCATGTCCTCACCCTGGTGCAGGGTGAGCACGGCGGCCTCCGGCACCAGGGACAGGGTGCGCAGGTACGCGCCGAAGGCGGCCGCCGCCGCGCCCGTCGCCGGGTCCTCGACCACACCGCCGACCGGGAACGGGTCCCGGACGTGGAAGACGGTCTCCGACGCGCGCCACGCCAGCTGAACGGTCGTCAGGTCCAGTCGGTGCATCAGGGCTTCGAGCCGCGCGAAGTCGTAGGAGAGCGTGGCCAGTCGCTCACGGCTCGCGGCGGCCAGCACCAGATGGCGGGCGCCCGCGTAGGCGATCCGGGGCGGCAGGGCCGGGTCGAGGTCTGTGGCCGGCCAGTCCAGTGCGGCCAGCGCTTCCGTGACGTCCTCCGGCGCGACGTCCACGACGTGCGGTTCCACGCTGGTGAGGGTCGCCCGCAGCTCGCTCCCCTCACGGACGACGGTGACCGGCACCGGGCCCGCCGCGGTCGCGAACTCCACGTCACCGGGGCCGTCCCGCTCGGCGAGGGCCAGGGCCGTCGCCACGGTGGCGTGGCCGCAGAACGGGACCTCGGCCTTCGGGCTGAAGTAACGGATCGCGTAACCGCGCGCACCGGGCTCCGACGCCTCGGTCCGGCCGGTCAGGAACGCCGACTCGCTGTAGCCGAGCTCCGCCGCGACGGCGAGCATGCCAGCCGCGTCCAGACCTGAGGCGTCCAGCACGACCCCGGCGGGATTCCCGCCCTCGGGGTCGGCGGAGAAGGCGGTGTAGCGCAGGACCTCGGCCTTGGCGGGATCAGTCATGTGCGGCACAACCGAGCCGGGGTCCGGGGTATTCCCTCAGTGGTGTTCCCGGCGGGCCGGTCGGCCCCGGCCCCTCGCCCGGCGGACCGGTCAGCCCCGGCCCACGTACGGCATCGCCGTCGCCATCACCGTCACGAAGGGGATGTTGGCCTCCAGCGGCAGCTCCGCCATGTGGACCACCGTGCGGGCCACGTCCTCGGCCGCCATCACCGGCTCCACGGCCAGTTCGCCGTTGGCCTGGAGTGTCCCGGTCCGCATCCGCTCCGTCATCTCGCTCGCGGCGTTGCCGATGTCGATCTGCCCGCAGGCGATCCGGTACGGACGGCCGTCCAGCGACAGCGACTTCGTGAGGCCGGTCATCGCGTGCTTGGTCGCGGTGTAGGCGGCCGAGTGCGGGCGCGGCGCGTGAGCGGAGACCGAGCCGTTGTTGATGATCCGCCCGCCCTGCGGGTCCTGTTCCTTCATCTGCCGGTACGCCGCCTGCGCGCACAGGAACGCTCCCGTCAGGTTCACGTCGACCACCGCGCGCCAGTCGTCGTACGAGAGGTCCTCGACCGGCACCGCGCGCGGCCCGAACGTGCCCGCGTTGTTGAAGAGCAGATCGAGGCGGCCGAAGCTCTCCCGTACGACGGAGAACAGGGCGTTCACGTCATCGGGGCGGGACACGTCGGCGGGGACGGTGATCACCCGGGCGTCCGGCCCGGCCAGTGCGGCGGTCCCGGCGAGCGGCTCCGGGCGGCGGCCCGCGAGCGCCACCGACCAGCCGGCGCCGCTCAGGGCGAGTGCCACCGCGCGGCCGATCCCGGAGCCCGCGCCGGTGACCACAGCCGTCTTCGTCATGGAGTTCAACGGTTCGTCGCTCATGGTGCGGCAGCGTACGCGGCGCGTTCCGGAGGGAGCGGACGGGGGGAAACGGCGCGTCCGGGTGGGGTGTTCGCGTCCCGCGAGTGATTGCCTCATCCGGTTCCGGCGATTCCCGGGCCGCCCCGCCCGGAGTTGATCATCATGGCTTCGGCCGCATACGCGGAGTTTGCCCCTGGGGATCCATTCCTGCCGTATTCCTCATCCAGGCGACGCCCGTGCGACGCGAGCACGACAACCGCCCGATGTGCCGGCCCGGTGGACTTCCCCCACATCACCAGTCAGGGGAGGGACAGATGACGCACTCATCGCACCAGCAGGAGCTGCGCGACGCGGCCCGGCACACCGGCCGCCGCCGCTTTCTCACCGTCACCGGAGCCGCTGCCGCACTCGCGTTCTCCGTCGGACTGCCGGCCGCGGGAGCGGCGAGCGCCGCCGAGCTCGACACCCGGAAGATCGTCGAGGACCCGTTCACCCTCGGCGTCGCGTCCGGCGACCCGCTGCCCGACTCCGTCCTGCTGTGGACGCGGCTCGCGCCCCGCCCGTTCGAACCCGACAGCGGACTGCCCGCCGCCCGTGTCGAGGTGCGCTGGGAGCTGGCCCGCGACGAGCGCTTCCGGCACATCGTCCGGCGCGGCACCGCCATCGCCCACCCGGAGTTCCACCACAGCGTCCATGTGGAGGTCAAGGGCCTCGCCCCGGACCGCTTCCTCTACTACCGCTTCCGCGCCGGACAGTGGACCAGCCCGGCCGGACGGACCCGCACCGCCCCCGCCCCCGGCGCCCACAAGCGCGAGCTGAGCCTGGCCGCCGTCTCCTGCCAGGCCTACCACGACGGCTACTTCACCGCGTACAAGCACCTCGCCGACGAGGACGTCGACGCCGTCTTCCACCTCGGCGACTACCTCTACGAGTACGCCGTGACCGCGACCGGCGGGGCCCGCAACTACACCGACCGCACCCTGCCCGCCCTCTTCAACCGGGAGACGACCACGCTGGAGGACTACCGGCTGCGGTACGCCCTCTACAAGTCCGACCCCGATCTGCGCGCCGCCCACGCCGCGCACCCCTTCGTCGTCACCTGGGACGACCACGAGACCGAGAACAACTACGCGGGTGAGATCCCCGAGAACAGCGTGCCGCCCGAGGAGTTCCTGATCCGCCGGGCCGCCGCCTACCGCGCGTACTGGGAGAACCAGCCGCTGCGCACCCCGCAGCGGCCGGACGGCCCGGACATGAAGCTCTACCGCCGCCTGCAGTTCGGCCGGCTCGCCCAGTTCGACATCCTCGACACCCGCCAGTACCGCAGCGACCAGGCGTACGGCGACGGCTGGCAGACCCCCGGACCCGAGTCCGAGGACCCCTCGCGCACCCTGACCGGCGCCGCCCAGGAGCGCTGGCTGATCGACGGCTGGCGCCACTCGAAGGCCACCTGGAACGTCGTCCCGCAGCAGGTCACCTTCGCCCAGCGCCGCGACGTGCCGACCGAGGCCTTCAAGCTCTCCATGGACTCCTGGGACGGCTACCCCGCGTCCCGCGACCGCGTCCTGAGAGGCGCCGAGGCCGCCGGGGTGGACAACCTCATGGTGCTGACCGGTGATGTGCACGTCGGCTACGCCTTCGACCTGAAGCGGGACTTCGACGACCCCGCCTCCCGCACGGTCGGCACCGAGATCGTCGCCACCTCCATCGCCAGCGGCAAGAACGGCGCGGAGAAGCCGGCCAACTGGACGAACCAGATGACCGCCAACCCGCACATGAAGTTCTACAACGGGCGCCGTGGCTACGTCCTCGTCACCCTCCAGGAGCGTCAGGCGCGCGCCGACTACCGCACGGTGTCCGCCGTCACCACGCCCGGCGCCCCCGTGACGACGGCCGCCTCGTTCGTCACGGAGGTGGGCGACCAGGGCCTGACCCCGGCCTGACTCCGGCCCGGCCCCGGCCCGACGCAGGTCCGACGCCGGTCCGGCCCCGGTCCCACCCGGCGGCCTGACCGGGCATGATCCGGCGCCCGGCCCGGCCTCGGCCCGGACGTCCTACGACGCCACGCCGTCCACGGGGTAGCGGACGCCGATGCGGTCACGTACCGCGTCGAGCGTCCGCATCACCGCGAGTGAACCGTCCAGCGGCACCAGCGGGGACTCCGTCTCGCCCGCCCGGACCGCCCGCATCACCTCGGCCGCCTCGAACTGCATCCCCGACAGGCCCTGCGGCCCGGGTCCCGAGGTGATCTCCTCCGGCTCCTTGCCCGCCCGGTTCAGCACGAAGCGCCGCGGATAGAAGAAGCTCTCCGGGAAGTCGATCCGGCCGGCCGTCCCGATGACCGTGGCAGTCGTCGGGTGGTGCCCGACGATCGAGCAGGAGAGCAGGGCGTTCGCGCCCGACTCCCAGCCCAGCAGCATGCCGGTGCTCAGGTCGACGCCCTCCGGTGACAGCAGCGCGTCGGCCTGCACCCGGTCCGGCTCGCCCAGCAGCAGCTGCGCGAACGACACCGGATAGACCCCGAGGTCCAGCAGCGCCCCGCCGCCCAGCGCGGGATCGCGCAGCCGGTGGCCGGGGCCGATGTCGCCGGCGAAGCCGAAGTCGGCCTGCACGGTGCGGATCTCGCCGATCGCCCCGTCCCGCACCAGTTCCGTCATCCGCCGGATGACCGGGTTGCAGTACGTCCACATGGCTTCCATCAGGAAGAGGCCCCGGTCCCGGGCGAGCTTCACCAGCTCCTGGGCCTCGCGCTCGTTGATCGTGAACGCCTTCTCGCACAGCACGTGCTTTCCGGCCTCCAGGGCGAGGGCGGTCGCCTCCCGGTGCGCGGAGTGCGGCGTCGCCACGTACACCACGTCGACGTCCTCGTCGGCGACGAGCGCCGCCCAGTTCCCGTACGCCCGGGGGATCCCGAAACGCTCCGCGAACGCCTGCGCCGAGGCGTCCGTACGGGAGGCCACGGCCACCACCTCGGCACCGGGCATCGCCAGCAGGTCTGCGGTGAAGGTCGCCGCGATCCCACCCGTCGCCAGCACGCCCCAACGGACTGTCCTGCTCATGCACGCTCCCACAAATGTGTCGACCATTCCGGCTGAGCTGAGAGCATAGAGGCGGATTCAACAACTATGGAGATGAGAATGCCGGAGAGCGGCGTCAGCCGAGCCCAGCAGATACCCACGCCCGTCACCGGGGCCGGAACCGGACTTCCCGGCAGGCCCGCCCCCCTTTCCCCCGGTCCCGCCGCCACCGCCCGGCGCACCGGACTCCTCGTCACCCTGGTCCTCGGCGGACTGACCGCGCTGCCGCCGCTGTCCATGGACATGTACCTCCCGGCGCTCCCCGCCGTCACCGACGCGCTGCACGCACCCGCCGCGACGGTCCAGCTCACCCTGACCGCCTGCCTCACCGGCATGGCGCTCGGCCAGGTCGTCGTCGGCCCGATGAGCGACCGCTGGGGCAGGCGCCGCCCGCTGCTCATCGGCATGATCGTCTACGTACTCGCCACCGCCATCTGCGTCTTCGCCCCGACCGCCGGACTTCTCATCGGCTTCCGCCTGATCCAGGGCCTCGCGGGCGCGGCCGGCATCGTCATCGCCCGAGCCGTCGTGCGCGACCTGTACGACGGCGTGGAGATGGCCAGGTTCTTCTCGACCCTGATGCTCATCTCCGGCGTTGCCCCGGTCATCGCCCCCGTCATCGGCGGACAGGTCCTGCGGCTCACCGACTGGCGGGGCATCTTCGCCGTACTCACCGTCATCGGCGTCCTGCTCACCCTGGTCGTCTGGAAGTGGCTGCACGAGACCCTGCCTCCCGCGGAACGCCACACCGGCGGCATCCCGGACGCGCTGCGCACCATGCGCGGGCTGCTCGCCGACCGGGTCTTCAGCGGTTACATGATCGCGGGCAGTCTCGCCTTCGCCGCGCTCTTCGCCTATGTGAGCGCGTCACCGTTCGTCATCCAGGAGATCTACGGCGCCTCGCCGCAGACCTTCAGCCTGCTCTTCGGCATCAACTCGGTCGGGCTGATCGCCGTGGGCCAGATCAACGGCAAGATCCTGGTCGGCCGGGTCAGCCTCGACAAGGCACTCGGTTTCGGGCTCGTGGTCATCGTCCTGGCCGCCACGGCGCTGCTGCTGATGACGTCCGGGGTCTTCGGGGACGTCGGACTCGTACCGGTGGCGACCGGACTCTTCGTGCTGATGTCGGCGATGGGCCTGGCGATGCCGAACACCAACACACAGGCGCTGATGCGCACCAAGCACGCCGCCGGTTCCGCTTCGGCGCTGCTCGGCACCTCCCAGTTCCTGATCGGGGCCGTCGCCTCGCCGCTCGTCGGGATCGCCGGGGAGGCGACGGCCGTGCCGATGGCCGTCGTGCAGCTGGTGTGCGCGGTGGGCGCGATGGCGTGCTTCCTGGGCATGTGCCGGCCCCGGCAGCAGGCGGCCGTGCGGCCCTGAACCGGCCGGACGCGGGCGTCGGGCCCGGCCGCGCGGGCCCGACGCCCGTCCCGACAAGGAGTGCCGGCCCCGCTCCGCGGGTGTCAGCCCGCCTCGACCGGGAGTGCCGGGCCCGGCACCGGTGTCAGTCCGCCCCGGGCCCGGCACCGGTGTCAGTCCGCCTGCGGGTAGCCGATCAGATGCAGCCGGTCCTTGTCATCGGTCCAGCGGAACAGCCCGACCCCCTCCGCGGCCTCCGCGCCCGGCACCCGCACATTCGGGGACAGCATCTCCGTCGCACCCGAGGAGATGTCCGCCTCGACCGGGAAGCCGCCGCCGGCCAGCACATCGCCCGCGTTCCGCACGTTCGTCGCCCCGTACGCCGTTCCGCCGTCGGTCACGGACGCCAGCACGAGGGTCTTCGACCCCTCGGTGTCCTCGAAGCAGTAGCCCTTGCCGGCCTGCAGATCGAAGGCCAGGTTCCCGGCCACCAGGTAGTCGCCCGATGACGAGACGACCGCCTGCGGGTACTGCCCCGGCGCGATCGCCGGTTTGTGGCACTGCACGGAGACCAGCGCCTTGCCCGTCTTCGTGTCGTGCACGGTCCACAGCTCATGGCTGGCGGCCAGCTTCGCGCCCTTCGCCAGCTGCCACCGCGCCAGCACCACACCGGGGGCCACGGACGTCGGGACGCCACTCTTCTTGTCGGTGCCCTTGGGCGCCACGTTCCGGCTGTACCAGCCGCCCTGCACCCAGAACTCCCGCGCCCCGCTCACCAGCAGGCCCTTCGACGTCAGGCCGCGCACCTCGGTGAGCTGCTTGCAGGCCGTGCAGCCCTTCGGATACTTCAGCGCCTTGGCGGGCACCTTGGTGATCCTGCCGGTCTCCGGGTCCACGACCACACTGGTGGCCCGGCCGTCGCCGATGACGATCCCGGGGCCGGTGACGCTGATGGTGGGCACCGAGGTCCACGGCACCTCGACACGCTGCCTGCTGCCGTCCTCCACGCTGTACACGTCGAGAGAGACGATCCGGTCGGCCGGTGCCGGGGCGTCCTCGCCGACCTTCCCGTACGCCCAGGTCACGAAGTACTCCTGGTCGTCCGTGGCCACCGTCAGCAGCTTCGGGAAGTGCAGCGCGGCCGGCGGGCGCCAGGCATCCCCTCGCCAGCCGGCCCGCCCGGTCTCCGGGTCGATGGTCCGCAGCTGGTACTCGCCCTCGGCCGTCCGCACCAGATAGGCGAGGCGCCCGGTCGTCCGGGAGAGCGCGTAGTCGGGAGAGGTGCCGATGAGCTCCCAGCCGCGTCGGGTCGTATACCTGGACGGGACGGTCAGCTGCGTCGCGGGGCCCGCGCTCTGCGCAATCGGCTTCTTCGGCCTGGCGTCGGTCTTCCGGTTGCCGCTGTCACCACCGCCGGCGGACAGCAGGAGCAGCAGAACGAGCACCACCAGCCCGCCGACCAGAGCCAGGCGCACGACCCGCTGCCTCCTGCCGCCGCTGCCGCCGACCGGAGCCCGGCGCACGAACCGCAGCCTCGTGCCAGTACCGCTGACCGGAGTCAGACGTCCGAACTTCAGTCTCATGGTCCCCCCGATGGGCACGACACGACCTCGCGGCGGTCAGCGTAGCAACTGGCGTGTATGCGTTTACAGTTCGGTTCCGTTTCCATTCAGTCCCGATCCAGCGTGGAGCCCGGACCTGCCCACGTCCGCCTACACTTCCTCGGTGAACGTCACCCTCCCCACCGCGGAATCCCTGCGCGCGGCCCTGGCCGGACTCCTCGACGGGCTGCCGCCCAAGCAGGCCGCCCAGGCCGTCGACCGGCTCATCGCCAACTACCGGGGGACCACTCCCACCGACGCCCCGCTGCTCCGCGACCGCTCGGACGTCGCCGCGTACGCCGCGTACCGGATGCCCGCGACCTTCGAGGCGGTACGGTCCGCACTCGACGCCCTGCGCGACGCCGCCCCGGACTGGGCGCCGGCCACGCACACCGATGTGGGCGGCGGCACCGGAGCGGCGAGCTGGGCGGTCGCCGGGGCCTGGGAGGGGCCGCGGACCACCGTCCTGGACTGGGCCGAGCCCGCCCTCGCGCTCGGCCGCGAACTGGCCGGGGCCTCCGGTCTCCCGGGACTGCGCGACGCCGAGTGGCGCCGGGCCCGGATCGGCGAGGACCTCGGCCTGGACGCCACCGACCTGGTGACCGTCTCCTACGTGCTCAACGAACTCACCCCCGAGGCCCGCGCCGCCCTCGTCGACACCGCGGCCCGCGCGGCGCAGGCCGTCGTGATCGTCGAGCCCGGCACCCCCGACGGCTACGCCCGCGTCATCGAGGCCCGCGACCGGCTGATCGCCGCCGGCCTCACCGTCGCCGCGCCCTGCCCGCACAGCGACGCCTGCCCCATCGAGCCGGGCACGGACTGGTGCCACTTCTCGGCCCGCGTCAGCCGCTCCTCGCTGCACCGGAAGGTGAAGGGTGGCTCGCTGCCGTACGAGGACGAGAAGTTCAGCTACGTCGTGGCCACCCGCTTCACCCCCCGGCCCGTGGACGCGCGGGTCACGCGCAGGCCGCAGATCCGCAAGGGACAGGTGCTGCTGGAGCTCTGCACCCGGGACGAGGCGCTGCGGCGGGCCACGGTCACCAAGCGGCACGGCGAGCTGTACCGCGCCGCCCGGGACACCGACTGGGGCGACGCGTGGCCGCCCCCGCAGGACCCGGACCAGGAGCCCGCCGGCCCCTGATCCGCCGGGCGGCTAGCCGCGCAGCTCCTGGGTGCAGCACTTCACGCTGCCGCCGCCCTTGAGCAGCTCGCCGAGATCCATCGGCACCGGTTCGAAGCCGCGCTCCCGCAGAGGGTCGAACAGGCCCGTGGCGGCCTGCGGCAGCAGGACGTGGAGCCCGTCGCTCACCGCGTTCATGCCGAGCGCGGCCGCGTCCTTCTCACCGGCGATCAGCGCGTCCGGGTAGAGCCGCTTCAGCACGGCCCTGCTGCCGGGCGAGAAGGCGGGCGGGTAGTACATGATCTCGTCGGCCGCGTCGTCCAGGACGCTCAGCGCCGTGTCCAGGTGGTAGTAGCGGGGGTCGACCAGATCGAGGCCGATCACCGGCCGTCCGAAGAACTCCTGCGCCTCGTCGTGCGAGAGCGGACTCGACCGGAAACCCCGCCCCGCCAGGACGTACGTGGACGTCACCGCGAAGTCGCCCTCGCCCTCGTTGACGTGGACCGGTTCATGGATCTCGGTGAAGCCGCGGCCGAGGAACCAGTCGCGGTGGGCGGCCGCCTCCGGGAACCGTTCCTCGTACGCGAAGCGGGCCCCGAGCACCCGGCCGTCGATGACGGTGGCCCCGTTGGCGGCGAAGACCATGTCCGGCAGCTCCGGATGGGGGGTGAGCAGCTCGACGGTGTGGCCGAGAGCGCGGTAGCGGCCCACCAGGTCCTCCCACTGGGTCAGTGCCAGCGGGAGGTCGACGGTTTTGGTGGGGTCCATCCAGGGGTTGATGGAGTACGTCACCTTGAAGTGCGTCGGGGGGCACATGAGATAGCGGCGGGGTGAGGCTTCACGAGGCAACAGGGGCTCCTCACGAATCGTCGCTGCGGCGTTGGTGACCGCTGCGGCCGGTGCGTCGCACGGGTATGTGCGTGAGCCCATAGTGCGCCGTTTCGGGCCTTGGGCACAGTGGACCGATCGGGTGGTTCCGCGCGGCAGTGCGACCTGTGAGCGCGCCGTTTCGCGCGAGGGCCGTGGCCACTCCCTTCCAGGGCCCCGGTCACCTGAGATTCATCTTCCATTTCATGACAAAAGGTGCAGCTTCGGCCGCTGTGGGGCATCGGCCGTCCTACCCCGCTTCCGGACTCTGGCCACCCGAAGCGCAGGATGGTGGGACCATGGGCAGGAGCAACGCTTGAGGTAAGGGGATAGATGGGCGCCGATTTCAGCCGCGGTCGCGGCTCAGAGAACAGGTTTTCCCACTGGCTGCGCCGACGGCCCAAAGCACAGCAGAGCGATGTCGACGGCGCCGCACGGGAGGCGCTGCTCCTGGCTGTCGCCGAGGCCGGGATGCCGATCGCGCCCGCCGCCCATCCGGTCGGCTACCGATGTTCGTGCGAACGCGTCGGCTGTCCCACCCCCGCCAGGCACCCCGTCTCCTTCGCCTGGCAGACGCAGTCCACGACTGACCGCGCACAGATCGAGCGCTGGGCCCGCAGCCAGCCGCAGGCCAACTTCATCACGGCGACCGGCATGATCCACGACGTGCTCGACGTCCCGCTCTCGGCGGGCACGCAGGCGCTGGAACGGCTCCTCGCCGCCGGTATCGAGGTCGGACCGGTGGCCAGGTCCGGCGACGACCGGATGCTCTTCTTCACGGCGACGCGCGGCACGCCGGAGGACGAGGACGAGTGGTGGCCGTGCGAGCTGGACTGCCACCCCGAGACGATGGACGAGCACCCCGGACTGCGGTGGCACTGCCGGGGCAGCTATGTGCTGCTGCCGCCGGCCATGCTCCCGGGTGAGCTGGACGTGCGCTGGGTGCGGGGGCCGGAGAATCCGCTGCCCGACCCGCTGACCCTGCTGGAGACCCTGACGGACGCGTGTGCGCGGTTCGTGGGCTCCGCGGAGCAGAGTGATGTCGACCACGAGTCGGTGGCCTGGCCGCTGAGCCGCTAAGGGCTGTCCCGCAATACCTGGTGGATCAGCGCGCGGCGTCAGATGCGGTGCATCGCAAGGCGGAGGGGCGCCCGCATACTGGATGTATTCGGGCGTTCCGACAACGCGGCGAGGTGCCGTAGCTGTCGTCGTGCGCCCGCCAGGTATTGCGGGACAGCCCTTAGGGCACGCTTCGAAACACGCCCTGGCCGGGGCGGGCGCGAGGAGAGGGGTCCCCACGGGACCCTTCGCCGCAGCCGGCCCCGGTCGGTACGGGATCCGCCGGGACTCTTCGCCGCAGCCCGCCCCGGTACGGGATCCGCTCAGGACCCCTTCGCCGCCGTCAGCCCCGGTACGCGGTTCAGCACGGTCACCTTGCCCGTCCCGGCGCCCTTCTTCGGGACGTACACCAGCTGGCTGGAGGTGCGCTCCTTCGTGAGCGTGCTCCTGACCTCACCGCTCAGCAGCGCCGCGACGTCCTGGGAGACCGTCGGACGCAGCCCCTTCGCCGCGGTCTGCTGCTCGAAGTGCTTGCTGCTGAAGAAGACCAGCGCGCCGCCGTCGGCCGTCTCCAGGCCGAGCGGCCCGAACGTTCCGCTGTTCAGCGGCTGGTCGATGTACTGGTACGAGAAGCCGGCCCGGCGGGTGTTCCGGCGGGCTTCACGCCATTGCGACGTGGCCCCTCCGGGCGTGAACACGTCCGGTGCGCCGTTCTGCAGGTATCCCGTGTAGTGCGTGCTCAAGTCCTTCGGAGCCACCGCCAGTTCCGTACTGTCCGAGGCCACCGGCACAGCCCGTCCCTCGCCGTCCTCGGCGAAGCCCGGGAGCTGGGACGGGGTGACGACCGACAGATAGGCGGCCTTCCAGCCCGCGTCGGGACCGGACTTGACGAAGACGAACAGCCAGCGGGTGTCCAGCTTCCCGCTGTCCTGGTCACGGTTGGAGTCCGTGTCCGCGAGGAACCACCGGGGCCAGCCGGCCTTCTTCGGGATGACGTAGTTCACGTCGGTCAGTTCCAGCGGCCGGTGGTTCGCGTTGCCGTCCGGGTGGTTCTTCCGCCGTGCGCGCAGCCCCGCCTGGTTGATCGCGCCGAGCGCACCGGTGACCCGGTCCGCGTCCAGCGCGGGATCGTAGGCCTTGTCGGCCGAGTTGTACGCGGCCGTGAAGGCCTTCAGGGCCTGCGCGGCCTCAGACCGCGTCGCCGCCGGTACGACTTCCAGCTCGCCGTGCACCGTCACGCACCCGCTCGCCGTCATGGTCAGCACCGTCGCCGCCGCGAGCCCCGTCGCCAGCCGAACCGGCCTCACGCTTCTCATCCGTTGCTTTCCGCACCTTCTGATCCGTCGCTCCCACTGACCGTCCGAACCCTACCGGGGAGAGGAACAGCGCGAGTGTGGGGATCAGATACAGCGCCCACACCGTGACCTGGAGAACGGTCGGGTCGGGCTGGAAGTTGAACGTCCCCTTGAGCAGCGTGCCGTACCAGCTGTCCGGCGGAATCGTGGCACTGATGTCGAACGCGCGGTTCCGCAGGCCGCCCAGGAACTCCGCCTCCTGGAGATCGTGGACGCCGTACGCGAGCACACCCGCCGCGACGACCACCAGCATGCCGCCGGTCCAGGTGAAGAACTTCGCCAGGTTGATCCTCAGCGCACCCCGGTAGAACAGCCAGCCCAGCACGACGGCCGTGGCGATGCCCAGCACCGCCCCGATCATCGGATGCCAGCCGTCGTCCGCCGCGTGCACCGCGCGCCACACGAACAGCGAGGTCTCCAGGCCCTCACGGCCCACCGCGAGCAGCGCCGTGGCCACCAGGGCGCCGGTGCCCATCGCGAGCGCGGCGTCGAGCTTGCCGTGCAGCTCCGTCTTCAGATGCCGCGCCGTGCGCCGCATCCAGAAGACCATCCAGGTGACCAGGCCGACCGAGAGGATGGACAGCGAACCGCCCAGCGCCTCCTGGGCCTTGAACGTCATCTCCTGCGAGCCGAATTCGAGACCGGCACCGAAGGCCAGACTGACGACGACCGCGCTGCCGACACCGGCCCAGATCGGCAGCAGCTTGCTCCGGTTGCCGGTCTTCACCAGGTACGCGATGAGAATGCAGACGACCAGGCTGGCCTCAAGGCCCTCGCGCAGGCCGATCAGGAAGTTACTGAACACGTTTCGGTTCCCTTTCCGCTTCGAGTCCCGTTACGAGAACAGCGCCCGGCCCCACCAGTCGTCCTTGTCGCGGACGCCCGGCGGGACGGCGAAGTGCGCCGAACCCACGTGCTGGATGTACTCGTTGAGTGCGTCGTGTGCCGCCAGGCGCCGCTGCAGCGGTACGAACGCCTTGCGGGTGTCGCGCTGGTAGGCGAGGAAGAACAGCCCGGCGTCGAGCCGGCCCAGACCGTCGGTGCCGTCGGTGAAGGAGTAGCCGCGCCGCAGGATCGTCGCCCCGTCGTTGGTGTCGGGGTGCGCGAGCCGCACATGCGCCGTCGGCAGCATCGCCTTCAGGAAGGGCTCGTCACGCTCCGCGGCCTTCCCGACCGGCGCGCCCTCGCCCTTGTCGCGGCCGAAGACGTCCTCCTGCTCCTGGAGCCCGGTCCGGTCCCAGGTCTCGATGTGCATCCGGATGCGCCGGGCCACCAGGTAGGAACCCCCGGTCATCCAGCCGCCCTTGTCCTTCTCGCCGACCCACACGTGCTGGTCGAGGGCCGCGGTGTCGGTGCCGGAGATGTTCCTGGTGCCGTCCTTGAAACCCATCATGTTGCGCGGGGTCTGGGCGTCGGGCGTCGTCGACGACGTCTTGCCGAAACCCAGCTGGGACCAGCGGATCGCGGTGCGGCCCATGCCGATCCTGGCGAGATTGCGGATGGCGTGCACCGCCACCTGCGGGTCGTCCGCACAGGCCTGGACGCACAGATCGCCGCCGCTGCGGGCCTTGTCGAGGTTGTCGCCCGGGAACTTCGGCAGATCGACCAGCGCCTCGGGGCGCCGGCCCTCCAGACCGAACCGCCCCTTGGCGAACAGCGACGGACCGAAGCCGATCGTCAGCGTCAGCCGGGACGGCTTGAGCCCCAGGGCCTCGCCCGTGTCGTCCGGCGGCGCCTCGGGGAGACCCCCGAACGCGCCGTCGCCGACCGCGTGGCCGGCCGTCATCCGCTCGGCCGCCCTGGTCCACTCCTTGAGCAGCGCGACCAGCTCGGCCCGCTCCTCGGTCGTCACGTCGAACGCCGCGAAGTGCAGCCGGTCCTGGACGGCCGTGGCGATACCGGCCTGGTGCGCACCGTGGAACGGCACCGCCGCACCGCTGTCCGCAGCCGTCACCGGGGTGTCGCCGGAACCCACGGCCGCGACCGCGCCGCCGGCCGCCACCGCGCCGAGTGCGAGCCCGGCACCGCCCCAGCCGAGCAGCGCCCGACGGGACGGGGCGGTGCCGGCCGGCGCCTGCCCGTTCTTCTCGGACTGCTCGCTCATGCCCGGAACCTCTCCCCGGCCGGTTACTTCGTCACCGCGGCGGCGAGCCGCGAGAGGGGCTCGGCCAGGGCGTTGACCGCGTCCGACAGCTCCTTGCGGTCCGCCTTGCCGACCTTCTCGTACGAGGTGAACACGTAGGAGCTCTTGTCCGTCCGGTACTGGTCGAGCAGCGTGTTCAGCGCCGCGAACTGCTTGTCCAGGCTGGAGGTCAGCGCCGCGTCGTTCTTCGTGGCGATCGGCTTCAGCAGCGCGTAGGACTTCTCCGCACCTTCGACGTTGGCCTTGAAGTCGACCAGGTCGGTGTGGCTGTAGCGCTCCTCCTCACCGGTGACCTTGCCGGTGGCGACCTCGTCGAGAAGCTCCTTGGCGCCGTTGGCCATCGAGGTCGGGGTGATCTCCGCCGTGCCGACCCGCTTCTGCCAGTCGAGCAGGTCCTTGTAGAGAGCGGGCGCCAGAGCCTTCTCCTCGGTGCCCAGCTTCCTGTCCTGCCACAGCGCCTTCTCCAGACGGTGCCAGCCGGTCCACTTCTGGCCGTCCTCCAGACCGTCCTCGCGGACGTCGACCTTCGGGTCGATGTCGCCGAAGGACTCGGCGACCGGCTCGGTGCGTTCCCAGCCGATACGGGAGCCGGCGTACGCCTTCTTCGCGGCCTCGATGTCACCGGCGGCGACGGCGTCCGTGAAGACCTTGACCTTCGGCAGCGTCTCGTCGGCCTGCGCCTGGACGTAGGTGCGGTAGGCGGCGACGGCCTTGTCCATCTCCGGGCTGCGCTTGGCCGCCTTGCCTCCGCTGATCTCGATCTTCTGCCGGATGCCGTGGCCCTTCATGCCGGGCTTGCAGGCGATCTCGTACGAACCGGCCTTGATCTCGGCGGTGATGGTGGCCTTGGTGCCCGGCCCGATGTTCTCGCGCTCGGCGACGATGCGGTCGTCCGGGAACAGGACGTAGACCTCGGTGACCTTGGAGCCCTTGTTCCGCACGGCCAGCTCGATGTGCCCGGCCGGCAGCTCGGTCTTCGAGACCTCGCAGGAGTCGTCCTTGGCCACGACCTGGACGGCGCCCTCGCCCTTGCCGTCGCTCTTCTCGGCGCAGCCCGTGACAGCGGTCAGAGCGGCCGCGGTGGCGGCAGCGGTGACGACGGAGAAACGAACGGCTCGCATACGGGCTCCACTTGGGATGAAGGAGTAGGGGGAAACGGATCGGACAAAGGCGGGTGAGGCGGACCTAACTTAACCGAGGCTTACCTGACCGATACCCACCCGTGCAGTGATTCAGCTCTCACTGGGGACTCACAGGAACGGAAGGGTCACAGCCGACCCATGAGCGATCCCCGAACGGGTCAAGCGGCGGTCAAGAGGCTCTTTCGGGAGGCCCTTTCGAGAGGTCCTTTCAAGGATTTCTTTTAGGAGGTCCTTTCCGGGACGACGAGAGGCGCCCCGGTCCGGGGGTGCGGGAACACCTCGACCGGCTGCCGGTAGACACCGCTGAGCAACGCACCGGTGAACACCTCGGCCGGCGGGCCCGCCACCGCGATCCGCCCGTCGTGCAGCACGGCGGCCCGGTCCGCGTACGCGGCCGCGAGGCCCAGGTCGTGCAGGACGACGACGACGGCGTCCCCGGCGGCGGCCCGCTCCCGGCAGATCCTCAGCACCAGTTCCTGGTGGCGCAGATCGAGCGCGGCGGTCGGCTCGTCGAGCAGCAGCAGCGGAGCGCGCTGCGCCAGCACCCGGGCCAGCGCGACCCGGGCCCGCTCGCCGCCGGAGAGCGCGGAGAAGGGGCGCGCGGCGAACTCGGTGACCTCGGTGGCCGCCATCGCCGCGCGGACCGCCGGATCGTCCTCGTCCGCCCGGTCCGTCCCGGCCCAGGGCGCACGGCCCATCCGTACGACGTCCTCCACCGGAAAGGGGAAGGAGAGCGCCGCGGACTGCGGCAGCACGGCACGGCGCAGCGCCAGTTCGGGTGCGGTCCACTCGGTGACCGGCCGCCCGTCGATCCGGACCGCGCCGCTCCCGGCGGGCAGATCGGCGGCCAGCGCGGCCAACAGGGTCGACTTGCCCGCCCCGTTCGGGCCGACGAGCGCCAGCACCTCGCCCGCGTGCGCCGCCAGATCGATGGAGTCGAGCACCTGCCGCCCGCCGAGCCATACCCGCAGCCCCTGCGCCTCGGCGACCGGATCGCCGGGAGAGACGGGCACGGGCAGCTGCCGGCCCCGCGCCGTGAAGAGGTTCCGCAGTGTTCTCATGCCCAACCACCTTGCTTGCGACGGGTCCTGCGCAGCAGCCAGAAGAAGAACGGGCTGCCGAAGAGCGCGGTCAGCACACCGAGCGGCAGCTCGGCCGGATCGGCGACGGTCCGCGCCGCGAGATCACCCGCGACAAGCACCAGGGCACCGCCGAGAGCACTGCCGGGTACGAGGAAGCGGTGCCCCGGCCCGTTCGCCATCCGCAGCAGATGCGGCACCAGCAGCCCGACGAAGGAGATGATCCCGGCGACCGCCACCGCGGCGGCCGTCAGCAGCGCCACCACGAGCACCAGCACGATCCGGAGGCGTTCGACGTCGACGCCCAGGTGCCTGGCCGGCCGCTCACCGAGCGCCAGCAGGTCCAGCTTGCGCGCGTAGAAGGGGGCGACGGCGAGCCCGAGCACCGCGCACGGCAGCACGGCGAGCACCTTGGGCCAGGTGGCCTGGGCCAGCGAGCCGAGCTGCCAGAAGGTGATCTGGGTGATCTGCGCGTTGTCGGCGAAGAAGATGAACAGGCCGATCAGCGCGCCCGCGAAGGCGTTGACGGCGATGCCGGTGAGGATCAGCGTCACCACCTCCGTCCGGCCGCCGGACCGCGACAGCGCGTACACCAGCAGGACGGTCAGCAGACCGGCGGCGAACGCGCAGACCGTGATGGTCCAGTTGCCGAAGAAGCTCAGCCCCAGCGCGATCGAGGCGACCGCGCCGACCGCCGCCCCCGCGGAGATCCCGATGACGCCCGGTTCGGCGAGCGGATTGCCGAACACGCCCTGCATCAGGGCCCCCGCGCAGCCGAGCGAGGCGCCGACCAGCAGCGCGAGGACGACCCTCGGCAGCCGTACGTTCCACAGGACGCTCTCGCCGACCCGGTCCAGGGCGTGACCGCCGAGCCCGATCCGGTGCTGGACGGAGGCGAGGACATCGCCGAGCGGGATGCTGTACGCGCCGAGGCCGGCGGAGAGCAGACAGCACAGCAGCAGAGCGGCGATGAGCCCCGCGGTCAGGGTGGCGGCCGTGGAGCGCCGGGCCCGGGGGATCGCGGGCCCGGCGGACGCCTCGTGTGCGGTGGTCACTTGGCCGCACCGTCCTCCGGGTGGAGCTGGGCGACCAGTTCGCTCAGTACCCGGTCCGTACGGGGCCCGTAGTTCAGCAGCACCCCGTCGTCGATGGAGAGGATCCGGCGGTCCAGGCCCGCCGGGGTCTCGGTGACGCCCGGAATCTTCACCAGCCCGTCGACACCGCCGACCGAGTCGAGCCCCTTCGTCATCACGAGGATCGCGTCGGGGGCCGCCTTGGCCAGGGCCTCACTGGTGATGGCCGTGAAGTCCTTCTTCAGCCCGGACGCCTTGCCCGCGTCGACGGCGCCCGCCGCCTCCAGCAGCGAGCTCGCCCCGGAGTCCCGGCCGCCCAGCAGATAGACGGAGGCGGAGCCGCGCAGATAGAGGAAGGCGACCCGTGGCTTCTCCGCCCCGTCGGCCGGTGCGGGGACGGAGTCCCGTACGGCGTCGATGCGGTCCTGGGTACGCCTGTCGAGCTCGTCGCCGGACTCCGGTACGCCGAGGGCGGCGGCCACCGCGTCGATCCGGCGGCCGACATCGGCGAGCTCCTTCGCCGGTGCGACGACCACGAGCGGAATCCCGGCGTCCCGGATCTGGCCGATGGCCTCGGCCGGGCCCGTCGTGGATTCCGCGAGGACGACGGTGGGCCGCAGGGACAGGACGCTCTCCGCCGAGACATCGTGGGCCCGGGTCACCACCGGGAGCCTCGCCGCCTGTTCGAAGGTGGCGGTGATGTCGCGGGCCACGACCTGCTTGCCGAGGCCGAGGGTGAAGACGATCTCGCTCAGGCCTCCGGTCAGCGGCACGATCCGGTCCGCCGAGGTGACCGTGGTCCGTTCGCCGTCCGCCGACTCCACGGTGACGGGCAGCCGGGGCGTGGGTGTCGTGGCCAGAGGCTCGATCCGGTCGGCCTCCGATGCCGCGGAGGTCCCGGTCCCCCCGGCCTTCGCCGCGGGAGTCGCCGTACCCCCGCAGCCGGTCAGCAGCAGGGCCGTAGCCAGGGACAGAGCGGCCGTCAGGGCGCCGGTGCGCCCGCGCTTCGGTTGCCCGTCGGCCGGGCACGGCGGGGCGAAGTCCTTGTGGAAGCGCACGGGGCACCGTCCTGTCGTTCTGCGTCGTGCAGTTGGTTATGGATTGCGAGAAATGTGACGGGAGGGGGTACCGGCACAGGATGTACATATCTTAGGTTAGCCTTACCTCACTTCCTAGACCTCGGAGGGGTCCACATGCCCTCGTTCAGACCTGTCCGCGCGCTCGCCGTCGCGCTCCTCGCGGTACTGCCGGCAGCCCTGCTCCCGGCCACCGCCGCGCATGCGGCGGACCGTACGGTGCAGGGCGGGCGGCTGGACTGGGGCATCAAGTCCTCCTTCCAGAGTTACGTCACGGGCCCGATCGCCCAGGGGAGTTGGGGCCTGACCGGCGGCGCCGCCACGGTCGGCGGCAGTCAGTTCCGCTTCCACTCCGCGACCGGTTCCTACGATCCGGCGAGCGGGGCCTTCCGGGCCGGCTTCTCGGGCGGTGTCCACTTCACCGGACACAGGAAGCCCGACGGTTCCCATGAACTCGACCTGACCATCAGCCGCCCCACCGTCCGGATCCGGAACGGCAGCGGCACGGTGTACGCGGACATGGTCAGCAAGGACCGGGGGAGCGGCCGCGTCACCTCCACCGCCCAGGTCCCGCTGGCCACGCTCGGCCTCTCCGGGATCGACATGACGGGCGGCTCCACGCCCATCGCCCTCAACAACATCCCGGCGACGCTCACTTCACAGGGCGCCAGCGCCTTTGCCGGGTACTACACCGCCGGCACGCCCCTGGACCCGGTCAGCCTCTCCGTGGACACCACGGCCCCGGCCGCGAAGCCCGCCGCGTCGAAGACCCCCGGGAAGCCGCAGAGCAGCGCGCGGCCGAAGGCCGTGACCGGCCGCTTCGAGGACGCCGCCGTCGACTGGGGCGTGCGCCGCACCTTCCGCGAGTACGTCACCGGCTCGATCGGCCGGGGGAAGTGGACCCTGGCCGCAGGCGCCCAGGACGGCGGGGCGCTCTTCCGCTTCCCGCGGGGCAAGGGCACGTACGACCCGAAGAAGCAGGCCCTGGAGGCGGAGTTCGCGGGCAGCGTCCGCTTCACCGGGGCGGGCGGTCTCGACCTGAAGCTCTCCCGGTTCGCGGTGACCCTGAAGGCGGGCACCGGCACACTCCGCGCCGACGTCCTGAGCAAGGACACCAACCGCGACGCCGTCCCCCTGGTCACCTTCACGGCAAAGGACTTCGCCCCCAAGGACGGCCTCGCGGTCCTCACGGAGGCCCCCGCCACGCTGACCGCCGACGGTGCCAAGGCCTTCGGCTCCCTGTACAGGGCGGGCACCGCGATGGACCCGGTCTCGCTCGCGGTGGCCGTCACGGCAGCGGCGAAGCTGCCCGCGCTCCCGGACCTGGGCAGCGAGCCGACTGCCTCGGCGCAGCCCTCGGACCCGCCCGCCGCCAAGCCCGCCACGGCCGCCGCCGCGGTGGCGGACGAGGGCTCCCGGACCGGCCTCCGCCTCGCGCTCGCCCTCGGCGGCGCCGGAGTGGCGGCCGTGGCCGGCGCGCTCGTTCTCGTACGCCGTAAGCGCTCCAGGACCGGCACCCCCTCCTGACCTCCGCACCCCCGTCAACCTCCCTGCCCCTGCCCCTGCCCCTCCCCGCAGACCTTCCGCCCCATCCGCCCCTCCCCGCAGACCTCCCCGTCCCCCGCACCACCCCCGCAGATTCCTGCACATCCCTGAGGAGACCCCCGACCATGGCAGCAACCCGCCGTCCCATAGCCCTTGCCGCAGCCGTCGCCACGGCCGCCGCCCTCGGTGCCGCCTTCGCCCTGCCGGCGCTCGCGGCCGAACGGTCCGCGCCCGGCGCCACCGCGGCCGCCCCCGCCATGGAGCTGAAGGACGGCACGCTGGACTGGGGCTTCAAGGAGTCCTTCCGCAAGTACATCGGCGCCGCCGGGAAGATCACCGTCAAGGACGGTGCCACCCAGGCCGAGGGCAACGGTGTCTTCACCTTTGTCAACGGCAAGGGCTCGTACGACATGACCACGCACGGCACCGACACCGCCTTCGAAGGAGGCGTCAACTTCTCGGCGCACGGCGGGATCCTGGACATCACGCTCTCGGACGTCAAGCTCGCCACGACCGGCACGGGCGGCGCGATCACCGCCGACGTGGCGACCCCGGACGGCACCACGAACGACGTGGCGGTCGCCGACCTCGACCTGTCGGCGGTCCGGCCCGGCCAGGGCGAGGGCGGCGCCATGGTCTTCAAGGACATCCCCGCGAAGCTCACGAAGGCGGGCTCCGAGGCCTTCAACGGCCAGTACAAGGAAGGCGAGGTGCTCGACCCCGCCACGCTCACGGTGAAGGCGGTCACGCCTCCGACGGACCCGGAGCCGACGGACCCGGCCGAGCCGACCGATCCGGCCGAGCCCACCGGGAAGCCGACCGATCCGGAGAAGCCCCCGGTGAAGCCCACCACGCAGCCCACGGAGCCGACGCCGAAGCCGTCCCCGACCACCACGGCCACCGACAAGCCGGCCGCCGCCCCGGGCACGATCCTCGACGGCACCCTGGACTGGGGCGTCAAGGCCTCCTTCCGTACGTACGTCACGGGCCCCATCGCCCACGGCAAGGTCGAGACGACCGCCGGTGCCACCGCGACGGGCGGCGGCTACCGCTTCCCCGACGCCACCGGCCGCTTCGACGCCGAGAAGCAGACCCTGAGCGCCGCGTTCGACGGCAAGGTCCGCTTCCTGGGCCACGAGGAGAACGGCGCCTACACCCTCGACCTGTCGCTGACCGGCCTGGAGATCCAGACGGACGGCACCAAGGGCACGCTCATCGCCGACGTGTCCACCAAGGACCGCGCGACGAAGAAGGTCACCACCTACACCGGTCTGGCCGTCGCCGACCTCACGCTGCCCGCCGGCGGACTCACCGCCAAGGACGGCGTGGTGACCCTCTCCGCCGTACCGGCCGCCCTCACCGCCGACGGCACCAAGGCCTTCGGCGGGATGTACGAGGCGGGCGAGCAACTCGACGCGCTGACCGTCTCGGTCGCCCTCGACAAGGACGCCGCGCTCCCGTCCACCGGCGGTTCCACGGGCGGCTCGTCCACCGGCGGCTCCTCCGCGGGCGGTGCCTCCACCACCGGCGGCACCGTGGGCGGCACCGGCACGGTCGGGGGCTCGGGCGCCCTCGCCGCCACCGGCTCCGACCTGCCGGCCGGCGCCCTGTTCGCCGCATCGGGCGTCATCGTGGCGGCCGGTGCCGGAGCGGTCGCCGTCGCCCGCCGCCGCCGTACCGCCTGATCCCCGTCCCCCGTCGCACCGCCCGGGTACCGGCCTCTCACGGGGCGGGTACCCGGGCGGTGCTTGAATGCGCGTGTGAACGACTACGACGTACCCGACGGCATCGACGTACTGCGCGTGTTCTGCGGCCCCGACGGCCGGCACGGCAACGCGCTCGGCGTCGTGCGCGAGGGGAGCCACTTCCCCGACGAGCCGGGCAGGCAGGAACTCGCCCGCCGGCTCGGCTTCAGCGAGACCGTGTTCGTGGACGACCCCGAGCGCGGTCATCTGGACATCTACACACCGGGCCTCCGGCTGCCGTTCGCCGGGCATCCGGTGGTCGGCGCGGCGTGGCTGCTCGACCTGGAGGTTCTGGAGCTCGGGGTGGGGGAGGTCTTCGCCCGCCAGGACGGGGAGTTCAGCTGGATCTCCGCCCGTCCCGAGTGGGCGCCGCCGCGCACGCTTCAGCAGTACGGATCCGCCGCCGAGGTCGACGCGCTGCCCGCCCCGCCGCCCGGTGAGGGCTGGCTCTACGCGTGGGCGTGGGAGGACGAGTCCGCGGGGCGGGTACGGGCGCGGGCGTTCCCGCGCCGGTTCGATGAGCGCGGCGCCGGCCGCTCCGGTGGAGCCGGGGCGTGCGCCGGGGGGATCGCGGAGGACGAGGCGACGGGGGCGGCGGCGCTGCTGCTGAGCGACCGGCTGGGCCGGGCCCTGAACATCAGGCAGGGCGCCGGCTCCCAGATCCTCACGGCACCCGCACCGGACGGCACGGTGGAGATCGGCGGCCGGGTCGTGCTGGCGCAGGCGAGCCGGTAGCGGCCCGGTCGCACCGGCCGGGCGGCCGAGGACGGAACGAAGCGGTGGGGGTACCCGGGCCCGGGTACCCCCACCGCTTCCACGACAGCTCTCAGGCGCTGAGCGGGAACACCTCGCCCAGCTCCCTGAACACCGCGGTGTTCAGCGCGAACGCGCGCTTGCACTCGTCCACGATGCGCTGCTTCTCCAGATCGTCCGCGTTCACCGCGTCCAGCAGCTCCCGGTAATCCCGCTTGAAGGAGGCGGGGTTGGCTATCCCCTCGAAGACGTAGAACCGCACTCCGTCACCCTTGCGTGCGAAGCCCCAGGTCTTCTCCGCCTTGTCGCGGATGATCTGACCGCCCGACAGGTCGCCCAGGTAGCGGGTGTAGTGGTGCGCTATGTACCCGGCGGGCCAGGTGCGGGCGCACTCGGCGACCCGGTCGGCGTAGGCGGCGGTGGCCGGGAGCGGCTCCAGGCCCTCGCGCCAGTCCGCACCCCGCAGATGGGCCAGGTCCCGCTCCAGCTCGGCGGTGCGCATCAGCTCGGGCTGGATGAACGGCCCGGCGACCGGGTCGTCGGCCAGTGCCTGGGCCCCGGCCTCCAGCGCCCGGTACACGAACCACAGCTGCTCGGTGTAGCGCGTGTACGCGTCCACCCCGAGGCGCCCGCCGAGCAGATCGCTCATGAAGGTCGAGGTCTCGGCCTCGGTGTGCTGCTCGTGCGACGCGGTGCGGATCAGCGTCGAGAAGGGCGTGGTGGTGACGGTTGCGTCCAAGGCGGGCCTCCGGGGACCGAGGGGGACGGGAAGTCCAGAAAGAGACGGAAATATCGGTGCGTCGAGGCTGTTCGCCCGGCGCCGCCGATGCGTCGATCTTCCTACTTAGGTTTACCTAAGTCAACTGTTTCCCGACGGCTTGTCGGTAAGAACGGCCGCAGGGAACGAGGAACGGCCGCCCGGAAGGGGCGGCCGTTCGGCGGGAGGAGGGGGAGGGCTACGGGAGCGTGAGGATGTCCGCGCCCGTCTCCGTCACCACGAGCGTGTGCTCGAACTGCGCGGTGCGCTTGCGGTCCTTCGTCACCACGGTCCAGCCGTCGTCCCACATGTCGTAGTCGTGGGTCCCGAGCGTCAGCATCGGCTCGATGGTGAACGTCATGCCGGGCTGCATCACGGTGGTGGCGTGCGGGCTGTCGTAGTGCGGAATGATCAGCCCGGAGTGGAACGAGGAGTTGATCCCGTGCCCCGTGAAGTCCCGCACCACCCCGTATCCGAAGCGCTTCGCGTACGACTCGATGACCCGGCCGATCACATTGACCTGGCGGCCCGGCCGCACCGCCTTGATCGCGCGCCTCAGCGACTCCTCGGTGCGCTCCACGAGCAGCCGCGACTCCTCGTCCACGTCGCCGCAGAGGTAGGTGGCGTTGTTGTCGCCGTGCACCCCGTTGATGTACGCCGTCACATCGAGGTTCACGATGTCGCCGTCGCGCAGCACCGTGGAGTCCGGGATGCCGTGGCAGATGACCTCGTTGAGGGAGGTGCAGAGCGACTTGGGGAAGCCCCGGTAGCCCAGCGTCGACGGGTAGGCGCCGTGGTCGCACATGAACTCATGGGCCACCCGGTCGAGTTCGTCCGTCGTGACCCCCGGCGCGATGTGCTTCGCGGCCTCACCCATCGCCTGGGCGGCGATGCGTCCCGCGATGCGCATGCGCTCGACGGTGTCGGCGTCCTGGACCTCCGGGCCGCTGTACGGCGTCGGGGCCGGCTTGCCGACATACTCGGGGCGCCGGACGTTTCCTGGCACGGAACGGACGGGAGTGGGTTCCCCCGGAACAAGCAGCGACTGACCAGACATGCCAGCGAGTCTAACCAGCGCCGCTGGGGCAGCATGGCACCGAGGAAAGGAGCGGGTGATGGCCCTGTTCAAGAAACGCACGGTCGGCAAGCCGGGCGAGTGGTTCTACTGCCTGGAGCACAAGAAGGTCGAGGAGGGCCCCGAGTGCCCGGCCAAGGACCGCTTCGGACCGTACACCTCCCGCCAGGAGGCGCAGCGCGCGATGGAGACCGCGCAGGAGCGGAACCTGGAGTGGGAGACCGACCCCAAGTGGCACGACCGCGCGGGGCCGGACAAGGACGCGAGCGGCTGAAGGAGGCGGCCCGGGGCCCGTGCCCCGGGCTCAGCCCGCCGGTGCCGCCCGCATGGCCTCCTCGCTCCGCGCCCGTCGGCGCAGCGCGTCCTCGTCCGTCTCCGAGTTGTACGTGAGGAGCTTCGGCAGGGCCGCCGCCAGCAGCGCCACCGAGGCGACACAGGCCACGCCGCCGCTCCAGACCGCGGTCCTGGTCCCCGTCCATCCCGCCATACCGCCGGCCCTGACCTGGCCCAGCTGCGGGCCGACGCTGTACGAGAGCACCTCGATGCCCGCGAGCCTGCCCCTCAGTTCCTCCGGGATCGTCTGGTTCCAGATGGTCGACCGGCCGAGGCCGCTGAGCATGTCTCCCGCGCCGGCGACGGCCAGACAGACCAGCACCAGCCATACGCTGCCGAACCAGCCCGCCGCCGCGATGGCCAGCCCCCAGACGGCCGCACCGCACACCACGAACAGCCCGTGCCGGCGTACCCGTGACGTCCAGCCGCTGGTCAGGCCAAGTACGAGGGAGCCGACCGAGCCCGCCGCATACATCAGCCCCAGCGACCATTCGGCGTCCAGCTCGTCGGCGAGGAACGGGAAGATCGTGTTCGGGAAGGCGAAGAACATCGCCGCCATGTCGATCGCGTACGTGCCCAGCAGCACCGGCCGGCTCCAGGCGTAGCGTGCCCCCTCCGCGATGCCGCGCAGCGACGGCTTCGCCCCCTGCCCGGCGGGCGGTGCGGGTGCGAGCCTGCGGCACAGCACCACGGACACGGCGAACGTGACCACGGTGACCGCGTACGCCGTGGCGTGCCCGGCATAGGCGACCACCAGGCCCGCCAGCGCCGGGCCCATGATCGCGCCGGCCTGCCAGCGCAGCGAGTTCAGCGCGGCGGCCGCGCCCAGCTGGTCGTGCGGCACGATGCGGGCCATCAGCGAGTCCAGCGCCGGCCGCTGGAGCCCCGCGAGCGCGGAGACACCGCCGGCCACCACATAGAGCGGCCACAGCATCGGGTCGGGCAGCGCCGCGTTCACCAGCAGGACGAGCGCGAGCAGACCGAGCCCCGCCTCGGTGGCCAGGATGACCTTGCGGCGGTCGGCCGCGTCGGCGAGGGCGCCGCCGTAGAGCCCGAACACCACCAGGGGCACCAGCTCGACCGCACCCATCGCGCCCACGGCGAGCGGCGAACCGGTCAGGTCCTTGATCTGGAGCGGCAGCGCGATCAGCGCCATGAAACTGCCGAAGTAGGTGACGATCCCCTGGACCCACAGCAGGCGGAAGTCCGCCGAGGAACGCCAGGGTGAGAGGTCGGGCAGCAGTGCGGCAAGCCTCGCGGCGAGCGAGGGGCGAGAGGTCACGAGGACACATGGTCCGTCCCGGTGCGTGCCCGGTGCAAACAGATTTCACCCAGGCGGACGGACACCGGGGTGTTCCGGGTCACCACCGCGCCGGCGGTGGCGCGGTAAGCTGGTCGGCGAGCCGGGACAGCCGGTCCCGGAACCGCCGCCGGCCGCGCGGCACGGGCACGCCGTTCTCCCCGGCTGCCGCGCTGACCAGGTGCTGGACCGTGTCCAGGTCCACGTCGTCGTCGTCCGTCACGGAAAGCGCCTCGTGGGCCAGCCCGTGAACCTCAGGGTCGCCGTTGTCCAGCGACAGGACCGTCGCCCCGGCCCTGCGGGCATCGTGCACCCGCTCCAGCAGCCCCTCGCCCGGCTGCTCGGGCACCACCACGAGCAGCGTCTCGCCCCGGCCTGCCGCCTCGATCCGGCCGAGCCCGACCGCCAGGTGGGCCGGGGCGCCGGGCTCCACCCGGTGGCGCACCAGCGTGGGCACCAGCTCGGGCAGCCCCGACCAGGCGGACTCGTCCACCAGATGGGCCGCCAGGTGCCACGGCTCGTATTCCTCGGTCCCCACCAGCAGCAGCCCGCCGCCGTGCGGTACGACGGACGAGCGCAGCGTCCCGGCGAACTGCCGGGCCGCCGCCGGCCACTGGGTCCTCGCCAGCACCTCACGCAGCAGCGCCACACGTACGGCATCCATGGCCCGGGATCATGCACCACACCGGCGCCCCCGTACCGGTGAACGACGGCGAAACCATCCGTACGAGTCCTGTGCGCGGGTCCGTCCCACTGGCCGGGGACATCCGGTCCGGCCCCTTACCTGGCAGTAGTGTCGGGGCCATGACTACGAATGAGAGCGGCAGCGCTCCCAAGCCCCCCGCCAAGGACCCCTGGGACCTCCCCGATGTCTCCGGGCTGACCATCGGCGTACTCGGCGGCACCGGGCCGCAGGGGCGCGGACTCGCGTACCGGTTCGCCCGTGCCGGACACGACGTGATCATCGGCTCCCGCGCGGCGGACCGCGCACAGACCGCCGCCGATGAGCTGGGACACGGTGTCCGGGGCGCGGACAACGCCGCGTGCGCGCGCGACAGCGACGTCGTGATCGTCGCCGTGCCGTGGGACGGGCACGCCAAGACCCTGGAGTCCCTGCGCGACGAGCTCGTCGGCAAGCTCGTCGTCGACTGCGTCAACCCGCTCGGCTTCGACAAGAAGGGCGCCTACGCCCTGAAGCCCGAGGAGGGCAGCGCCGCCGAGCAGGCCGCCGCCCTGCTGCCGGAGTCCCGCGTCACCGCCGCCTTCCACCACCTCTCGGCGGTACTGCTCCAGGACGAGACGATCGAGGAGATCGACACGGACGTGCTGGTGCTGGGCGAGGCCCGCGCCGACACCGACATCGTCCAGGCTCTGGCCGGCCGGATCCCGGGGATGCGCGGCATCTTCGCGGGCCGGCTCCGCAACGCCCACCAGGTCGAATCGCTCGTCGCCAACCTGATCTCGGTCAACCGCCGCTACAAGGCACACGCCGGGCTGCGCACCACCGACGTCTGAGCCACCGACGTCCGAGCCACCGACGTCCGAGCCGGCGGCGCACCCTGCTCCCGGCGGCCGGGGGCATGGGGGACACTGGACGGGACCGCGCACCATCCCCCGACAGGAGCCACCCCCATGCCCCGCCTCGCTCTCTACGCCATCGTCGTCTGCGTCCTCGCCGTCGCGGCCGCCGTGATCTCCTTCGTGCAGGGCAGCTGGCTCCTCGGGATCGTCTGGGTGCTGCTGGTCGGACTCTCGTCCAACATGTCCTGGTACTACGTGCGCAGGCACCGCGCCCTGAACGCCCAGGCAGCCCAGGCCGCAGCGGGCGCGTAGGGCCCGGCCCTACCCGTTCATCGCGCACACCGGATTCCGCGTCTGCCAGAACCGGTAGGCGTCGAGACCGCAGTACGTGTCGAACTCGGACACGCCCAGCGACCGCAGCAGCGCGTCGACCGCGTCGAAGAAGGCCGCGTTCACCTCCGGTACCCACAGCAGGCCGAAGACCGCGATCAGCCCGAACGGCGCGAACGGCTCCACCGCCCGCCGGACCCGGTGCGAGAGCCACGGCTCGATCACCCCGTAGCCGTCCAGCCCCGGCACCGGTACGGAGTTCAGGATCGCGGCCGTCACCTGGAGCAGCGCCAGGAAGCCCAGCGCGTACCGGAAGGCGACCGGAACGCCGTCCAGCGCGTCCAGCCAGAACGGCGCGGTGCACACGAGCGCGAACAGGACGTTCGTCAACGGGCCCGCCGCCGAGATCAGGCTGTGCCGCCAGCGGCCCCGGATCCGGCCCCGCTCGATGAAGACCGCGCCACCGGGCAGCCCGATGCCGCCCATGACGACGAACAGCACGGGCAGCACGATGCTCAGCAGCGCATGCGTGTACTTCAAGGGGTTGAGGGTCAGATAGCCCTTGGCCCCGATGGAGATGTCGCCGCTGTGCAGAGCCGTCCGGGCGTGGGCGTACTCGTGGAGACAGAGCGAGACGACCCAGGCGGCGGTGACGAACAGGAACGTGGCGAAGCCAGGCTGCTCGGCGAAGTCCGTCCACACCGCCCAGCCGGAGACCGCCGCCACGGCGGCGATTCCGAGGAAGACCGGGCTGATCCGCCGGTCGCTGCGGGCTGGTGCGGAGGTCATCGGCGGGCTCCTGGTGGCTGTGGGGAGCGGGCGGGCGGCGAGCCCCGACGGTACAGGCGACACGCGGAGAACGTCTCGCTTCGGGCCGGTGGTTCGGTGAAGGGTGGAGTCATGACGGGCGGGAACGCGGGCGGGGCGACCGGGGACGGCCGGGCGGGTGTGAGTGCCCCGGCCCCCGTCACGGACAATGGGCGCGTGCGCTACGGCATCCTCGGTACCACCCAGGCACTTCGCGACGACGGCACGGCCGTCACCGTCGGCGGGGCACGGCTGCGTGCCCTGCTCACCGTGCTCGCCCTGCGCGCCGGCCGGACGGTGTCCGTCGCGGTGCTCGTCGACGAGGTGTGGGACGGGGAGCCGCCGGCCGACGCGCCGGGCGCGTTGCAGGCCCTGGTGGGCCGGCTCCGGCGGGCGCTCGGCCATGAGGCGGTCGCCTCGGCGGACAACGGCTACCGGCTGGCCGCCGAGCCGGACAGCGTCGACCTCTACCGTTTCGAACGCCTCGCGGGGGAGGGGGCGCGGGCCCTGGAGGCCGGTGATCCGGCGAAGGCCCTGAGCGTCCTCGACGACGCGCTCGGCCTCTGGCGCGGACCGGCGCTGGCCGATCTGCCCGACCGGCAGGCCGTCGCGGCCCGCTGGACCGTCCGCCGCCTCGACGCCCGCCGGACCCGGCTCGACGCGGCGCTCGCCCTCGGCCGGGCCGACGAGGTGCTGCCGGAGCTGGCGGCGCTCTGCGACGAGCATCCCCTGGACGAGCCGTTCCAGGCGCTGCGGCTGCGGGCCCTGCGCGACGCCGGACGCACGGCCCAGGCGCTCGCCGCGTACGACGAGGTGCGCACCGTGCTCGCCGACCGGCTCGGCACCGACCCGGGGCCCGAGCTGAGCGCGCTGCACGCCGGACTGCTCCGTCAGGAACCCGCCCGGCCCGTCCCGGTGGCGGCTTCCCCCGCCCCCGTACCGGCCGTTCTCCAGGGCAACCTCCGCGCCCGGCTCACCAGCTTCGTCGGACGCGAGCGCGACATCGGCCATCTGCGCGACGACCTCGCCCGGGCCCGGCTCGTCACCCTGCTCGGACCCGGGGGAGCGGGCAAGACACGGCTCTCCCAGGAGACCGCGGAATCCTTCGGACCCGAGTCCTGGCCGGACGGCGTCTGGCTGGCCGAACTCGCGCCCGTCGACGACCCCGAAGCGGTACCGGAAGCCGTCCTCGGAGCGCTCGGCGCCCGTGAGACCGTGCTGCGCGGGGCCGGTGCCGAGGAGCTCAGGGCCGCCGAACGGGGCGCCGGTGAACCCCTCACCAAGCTGACCGAGCACTGCTCCCGGCGCCGCATGCTGCTGCTCCTGGACAACTGCGAGCACGTCATCGAGGCCGCCGCGGCCCTCGCCGACCATCTCCTGGCCCGCTGCCCGGGGCTCACCGTCCTCGCCACCAGCCGCGAACCCCTCGGCGTGCCCGGCGAGTTCGTCCGGCCCGTCGAGCCGCTGCCCGACCCGACGGCCCTGCGGCTGCTGGCCGAGCGCGGCGCCGCCGCGCTGCCCGGCTTCCGCGTCGACGCCGACGAGGCGACCGAGGCGGCCACCGCCGAGATCTGCCGCCGCCTGGACGGGCTGCCGCTGGCCATCGAACTCGCCGCCGCCCGGCTGCGGATGCTCACCCCGCAGCAGATCGCCGACCGGCTCGACGACCGGTTCCGGCTCCTGACCAGCGGCAGCCGCACGGTGCTCCCGCGCCAGCAGACCCTGCGGGCCGTCGTCGACTGGTCCTGGGACCTGCTGGCCGATGACGAACGCGCGACCCTGCGCCGGCTGTCCGTCTTCGCCGGCGGCTGCACCCTCGAAGCCGCCGAGGCCGTCTGCCCGGACGTGCCGGAGCGGGAGCACGAGGTCGCCGGGCTGCTCGGCTCCCTCATCGACAAGTCCCTGGTGGTTGCCGCCCCGACGGCGGAAGGCGAGATGCGCTACCGCCTTCTGGAGACCGTCGGCGAGTACGCGGCGCAGCGACTCGACGAGGACGGGGAGCGGGACGCCGTCGAACGCCGGCACCTCACCTACTTCCGGGAGCTGGCCCGTACCACCGACCCGCTGCTCCGGGGTGCCGGACAGCGCGCCGCGATCGGGGTCTTCCAGCACGAGTACGAGAACCTGCGCACCGCACTGCGCCACGCCGTCGCCGCGCGCGACGAGCAGGAGGCGCTGTGCCTGGTGATCTCGCTCTCCTGGTACTGGCAGATCCGCAATCTGCGCTCCGACGCCCTGCACTGGGCCGACGCCGCGGCTGCCCTCGGCCCCGACCCGTTCGCCGCACCCGTGCGGCCCGCGCCCTCGATCTTCGAGCGCTGCACCGACGATCCCCCGCCCATGGGGCCCGAACTGCTCCAGGAGGCGCGGCGCCAGGTGGCGCTGGTGCAGCTGGTCAGCATGGACCACGCGATGGACGAGTGGACGAACGAGACCAGCATGGAGCGGCTGCGGTGCATCGCCGCCGCCTACCGGGCCGGTCAGCCGCAGACCTGCCGGAGCCCCGCATCGCTCTGGTTCTTCGCCGTCATGCTGACCGGGGGCGTCGCCGACCTGCGGAAGCTGCTCGACGAAACGGTCCGCGCCGCCCGGGAGTTCGGCTTCGAGTGGGAGCTGGCGGCGGCGCTCCAGATGCGTGCCAACGTCCTGGCCAACCGCCCCGACTGGGCGGGCGCGGCCCATGCGGACGCGGCCGAGAGCCTGGAGATCTTCAGCCGTTTCGGCGACGACTGGGGCATGGCCGAGGCGCTCTCCTCACGTGGTGAGGCGAACGAGAAGAAGGGCGACTACGCGCAGGCGGCCGAGGACTACCTGGCCGCGGTCGGCTACGCGGAGAAGCTCGGCGCGCTGGCCCAGGTGTCGGTGCTCCGCACCCGGTACGCCTCCGCGCTCACCGAGCTCGGCCGGGGCGCGGAGGGCGAGGTGATCCTGCGCGAGGTGATCGCCGACGGGCGGAGCACGGGGTACGAGGCGAGGCCGACGGCCCGGCTCTTCCTGGCGCTGTGGCTGGGCCGCTCCGGCCGCACCGACGAGGCGCGCGAGCAGTTCTTCGAGCTGCTCGAAGAGTTCAGTTCCCGGACCATGGCGATCTTCGAGGGCTTCGTGCTGAGCGGACTGGCCTGGCTGGACAACCTGGACGGCGAGTACGCCGGGGCGCTGGCGGGGAGCCGGCAGGCCCTGGAGCGCCTGGGCGACCCGCTGACGCAGATGGTCGCGCCGCAGATGATGGTGATCAGCATGGTCACCATTGCGTGGTCGCTGGGCGGAATCGGCGGGGAGAGCGCGAGCGGTCTCGCCGCGCGGCTGCTGGCCGTGGCCCGGAACAGTCTTCCGGAGGGGCACTTCATGACGTCGATGGAGCGGGAGAGCTTCGACCGGGCCGAGGAACTGGTCCGCGCCGCACTCGGGGACGCCGCCTACGAGGCCGCGTACGCCGAGGGCGGCGGCCTCTCCATGGAGGAGGCCACCGCCCTCGTCGACGCGTACCGGCAGTGAGCGGGTCCGGACCCTTCGGTCAGGACTTCTTGCGGAACTTGGACACCGCGAGCGGAGCCATCGCCGCGGTGATGACCACGGTCCAGCCGAGCGTCAGCCAGACCGAGTGGCCGACCGGGGTGCCCATCATCAGGGCGCGGGCCGCGTCGGCCAGGTTGGACAGCGGGTTGTAGTCGGTGAACGTCTGGAGCCAGCCGGGCATCGTCGTGGGCGGGGCGAAGATGGAGGAGCCGAACTGGAGCGGCATCATCACGATCATCCCCATTCCCTGGACGGCCTGAGCCGTCTTCATGGTCAGTCCGAGCAGGATGAAGATCCACATGATGGCCGCGCCGAACGCGGCGGACAGGGCGATGGCCCCGATCAGTCCGAGCACCGATCCATGGAGCTCCATGCCCAGAGCGAAGCCCATGCCCAGCAGGATGAGCGTGGCGACCGTCATGCGGCCCAGCTCGACGACGATCTTCGCGATGAGTACCGATGAGCGGGCGATCGGCATGGTCCGGAACCGGTCCATGACGCCCTTGCGGAAGTCGTCGTTGACTCCGGAGCCGACCGCCATGGCGATGTTCATGCCCATCATCGCCATCAGGCCGGGGATCAGGTAGTTCAGGTACTCCTGCCGTCCGCCGCCCATGCTGCCGCCGACGGAACCGCCGAAGACGTAGACGAACAGCAGCACGAAGATGACCGGCATCAGGAGGGCGTCGAACATCGACTCCGGATCCTTCTTGATCTGGAGCAGATTGCGCCGCACCAGCGCCCCGATGTGGCGCAGGTTGTTCCGCAGTCCGATCCGGCCCTCGTCGTGCACCTTCGTGACCGGGGCGGCCGGTACCGCGTCGGTGGGGGTGGGCGTCAGAGTCGTCGTGCTCATGCCGCGACCTCCTGGGGAATCGTTTCGGTGACGGTGGACTTGTCGCCGGTGATGGCGAGGAACACCTCGTCCAGGCTGGGCAGTGCCGTGGCGACGTGCGCCAGCGGGAAGCCCCGGGTGCCGAGCAGGCCGACGACGGCGGTGAGCTGCTCGTCGCTGAGGATCGGTACGTAGAGCAGTCCCTCGTCCGGGACCGCCTGGGCACCCGACACACCGTCGAGGCCGGCCTCCCTGATCGCCTGTGCCATCGGGGCCAGGTCGGCGTGGTCGGCGGGACGGATCTGCAGGGTGCGGCCGCCGACCTTGGCCTTCAGCTCGTCGACACCGCCGCGGGCGATGATCCTGCCCTTGTCGATGACGGTGAGCTCGTTGGCGAGCTGTTCGGCCTCTTCCATGTACTGGGTGGTGAGCAGCACGGTCGCCCCCTCCGCGACCATCCGCTGCACCTCGTCCCAGACCTCGTTACGGGTACGGGGGTCGAGCCCCGTCGTCGGCTCGTCCAGATAGAGGACGGCCGGGCTGCCGATCATGGACGCGGCCAGGTCGAGCCGGCGCCGCATACCGCCGGAGTACTCCATCGCGGCCTTCCGCGCCGCGTCCGTGAGCGAGAAGCGCTCCAGCAGTTCGTCGGCGCGCGAGCGTGCCTTCTTGCGCGGGAGGTCGAGCAGCCGCCCGATCATGTAGAGGTTCTCCCAGCCGGAGAGCTTCTCGTCGACCGAGGCGTACTGCCCGGTCAGGCCGATGGTGCGGCGCAGCGCGCGGGGCTGCTTCACCACGTCGTAGCCGGCCACGACCGCGTGTCCGGCGTCGGGCTGGATCAGGGTGGAGAGGACTCGTACGAGGGTGGTCTTGCCGGCGCCGTTGGGGCCGAGCACACCGAGGACGGTGCCCTCGCGCACATCGAGGTCCACGCCGTCCAGAGCCTTGGTCGAGCCGTAGTGCTTGACCAGTCCCCGTACCTCGACGGCGTTGGTGCCGTTCCTGGGGTTCTTGTCGATTCGCGTCATGTCCACCATCAGACCAGCCGCCACCGACAGCGCACCGACAGCGTGCCGACAGCAGGCGACAGCCCGCCGATGGGGGATGTCGGCGGGCTGTCGGTGGTGCGGCAGTGGTCTGTCGGTTGCCGCGGCGCAGCGGTCCGGACCGGCTAGTGGAAGGTGTGCTCCGGCGCCGGGAAGGTGCCGCCGACGACCTCGTCCGCGTACGCCTTCGCGGCGTCACCGAGGACCTGGCGCAGGTTGGCGTACTGCTTGGTGAAGCGCGGCACCTTGCCGCCGGTCAGACCGGCCATGTCGGTGTAGACCAGCACCTGTGCGTCGGTGTCGGGACCGGCCCCGATGCCCACGGTCGGGATGTGCAGGGTGCGGGTGACCTCGGCGGCCAGTTCGGACGGTACGAGCTCCAGCACGACGGCGAACGCGCCCGCGTCCTGCACGGCCTTGGCGTCGCGCAGCATCTGCTGGGCGGCCTCCTCGCCGCGGCCCTGAACGCGGTAGCCCATGGCGTTGACGGACTGCGGGGTCAGGCCGATGTGGGCCATGACCGGGATGCCGGCGTCGACCAGGAGCTTGATCTGCTCGTGGCTGCGCTCGCCGCCCTCCAGCTTGACCGCGCCGACCCCGGACTCCTTGATCAGCCGGGTGGCGTTGCGCAGGGCCTGGACGGGGCTCTCCTGGTAGGACCCGAAGGGCAGGTCGGCGACGATCAGGGCGCGCTTGGTACCCCGGACGACGGCGGCGGACAGGATGGCGATCTCGTCCATCGTGACGGGCACGGTGGTCTCGTAGCCGAGGTGACAGTTGCCCATCGAGTCGCCGACGAGCACGACCGGGATGCCGGCCTCGTCGAAGACGGACGCGGTCATCGCGTCGTAGGCGGTGAGCATGGGCCACTTCTCGCCCCGCGCGGTGGCGGCGGCGATGTCGTGGACGGTGACGCGGCGGTTGCTCTTGCCTCCGTACAGCGCCTTGCTGCTGTCGGAGGGGGTTCCCGCGGGGGGTGTGGCGGACTGGTTGTGCGCAGCCTGAAGCGACATGGCCAACGGCTCCTTCGTCATCTCGAGGCGCCCTGACGGCGTCCCCGGATCCCTTCCATGGTGGCATCCCGGAGCCGTTGACGGGAAGTGGGCCCGCACACCTGCCTGGCACCGGGTGCCAGGCGTCCGGTAAAGACTTTCCAATACGAGACGGTCTCGTATCGAAATAACGTTACGCTCTCGCCATGTCCATACCGTCCGGCGCTCCCGTCGCCGTGCCCCAGGTCCCCGAAGCGGTCCACCGCCGCCGCTGGGCGATCCTCGCTGTCCTGATGTTCAGCCTGCTCGTCGTCGTGCTCGACAACTCGATCCTGAACGTCGCCGTCAAGACGATCGCCTCCCCCTCACCCACCGGTCTGGGTGCCACCCAGAGCGAGCTGGAGTGGGCCATCAACTCCTACACGCTCGTCTTCGCCGGACTCCTCTTCACCGCCGGCCTGCTCGGCGACCGCGTCGGGCGCAAGAAGGTCCTGCTCTTCGGCATCAGCCTCTTCGGCGTGGCCTCCGCCTTCGCCGCCATGTCGGGATCGCCCGCCGAACTCGTCACCTGGCGAGCCGTGATGGGCTTCGGCGCCGCCTTCGTCATGCCGGCCACGCTCGCCGTCCTGATGAACGTCTTCGAGCGCGACGAGCAGCCCAAGGCCATCGGCCTCTGGGCCGGCAGCGTCGGCCTCGGCATCGCGATCGGCCCGATCACGGGCGGGCTGCTCCTCGAACACTTCTGGTGGGGCTCGGTCTTCCTGGTCAACGTGCCCATCGTGGTCATCGCGGTGATCGCCATGGCCTGGCTCGTACCGGACTCCAGGGACCCGAAGCCCGGACGGCTGGACCCGATCGGTGTGGCGCTCTCCGTCGTCGGCCTGGTCCTGCTGGTGTACGGCATCATCCGAGGCGGCGAGCTCGCCGACTTCACCGACGTCTCCGTGCTCCTGCCGGTCATCGGCGGCCTGGCCGTGCTGGTCGTGTTCGTCCTCCACGAGAAGCGCAGCAGCAGCCCGGCCATCGACATCTCGTACTTCGGCAAGCCGGGCTTCGCCGCCGCCGTCGCCGCCATCGCGCTGGTCTTCTTCGCGCTGATGGGCGTGACGTTCTTCTCCGCCTTCTACATGCAGAGTGTGCGCGGCTGGAGCGCCCTGCAGTCCGGGCTGCTGATCCTGCCGCTGGCCGTCGCGCAGATGGTCTTCGCCCCGAGGGCCCGGCTCGTGGTCGCCCGGTTCGGCGCCCGCGCCGTGTGCACCGCCGGCATGCTGCTGGTCGCCGTGGGTCTTGCGGCGTTCACCCTGTACGACGCCACGACCCCGGTCTGGGTCATCTGTCTGGTCTTCTTCGTCCAGGGCACGGGCATGGCCCATGTGATGCCCCCGGTCACCGTGGCCGTGATGCAGGCGCTGCCCCGGGAGAAGGCCGGATCGGGCTCGGCCGTCAACAACGTGTTCCGGCAGGTCGGCGGCGCCCTCGGGATCGCCGTCCTCGGTTCGGTGCTGTCCACGGTCTACCGGGGCGACATCGAGGGACACCTCGGCGCCGTACCGGCCGCCGTCAGGGAGATGGCGGGGGAGTCGATCGAGGCGACACTCGGTGTCGCGGAGAAGCTGGGTCCGGCGGGCCGCCCGCTGGTGGCCGCCGCGCACGACGCGTTCATGAGCGCCATGCACGTCACGGCCATCGGCTCGGCGTGCGTCGCCCTGATCGGAGCGATCGTGGTCGCCCTGTTCCTGCCGGGCCGGCCGCGCCCCGAGCCGGCGGTCGCGCCGGACGAGCCGGCGGTGCACGCCGACGCCGGGCGGTGAGGCCGGGAGGCGCCGCCCGGCCCTGACAAGGACCGGGCGCCTCCCGCGTCGGCGAGAATCGGGGGTGGCGAAAGGTGGTTCCACGTGCAGGCTCAGGCAGCGGACCGGGACGGCCGGGTCCCCGGGGAGCGGGACCGGCAGGTTCCCGACGACCGGGGCCGGGAGCGGCAGATCCCCGACGACGGCCGGGGCCGGGAGCCGCACCCCGGGGACGATCAGGAGCCCCGCCGCGGCCGCCCCCGCAGCCCCGCCGCGGAGCGGTCCATCCTGGACGCGGTCGTCGAGCTCCTGGAGGCCGGCGAGCCGCTCGCCGGCCTGTCCATCGAACGGATCGCGCGTACGGCCGGAGTGGGCAAGGCCACCATCTACCGGCGCTGGGCCGGCAAGGAGGAACTCTTCGTCGACGTCCTGCGCGACATCGAGCCGCCGGAACCCGACGTATCCGGCACCGGAGGCCTCGACGACCTGCGCGTCCTGCTGGAGTCCATGCGCACCCGGGGGCTCGCCCAGCGCTCCTCGGTCCTGCTGCACAACGTCTTCGCGCAGATGAAGAGCCATCCCAAGCTGTGGGCCGAGTACCAGGGCACCGTGATCGCCCCCCGCCGGGCCGCGATGCTCGCCGCCGTCGGCCGCGCGGTCGCGGCGGGCGAGCTGCGGGGCGACACGGACGTGGAGCTGATGGACGACCTTTTCCTCGGCCCCATGCTCGTCCGTACCATCCACCGGCCCGACGCACCGCTCCCCGAGGACCTCGCCGACCGCATCATCGGCCTGCTGATCGAGGGGCTCGGGCCGAGAACCGCTGCCGCCGGACCCGGCGAAGGGGCAGGTCACAGCTGACGCACAGCTCACGCACGGCTGACTCGCCCGGGTTCCGGGCGAGTGTGATCGTTCTGTCACAAGGCACCGCCGACGCCCCGCGAGCGGAACCCGCCGCGCCGCCCGCGTCGTCCTCGTGGCAGTGCGGCCGTCGCCGACGGCCGTAAAGGCATCGCGCATCGCCTAGGGTCGTGGGGCGCGGCGATGTGTACGGCAAGGCAGTGAGGACAGCGCGATGGTGCAGGCGTACAGGGCGGACACCGGGAACGGCGGCGCGGAGCCGCAGCGCACCGGATCCCGCTTCCGGGACCTGCGCGACAGACTGACCCGGAACCCCGGCATCTGGCGGCGGGGGCTCGTCCTGGCAGGCTGCTCCGTCCTGCTGACCCTCGTGATGCTCCTGCACGCCCAGATCCCGAACACCATCGGCAACCTGGGCAGCCTCACCGAGACGTTTCTGCCGTGGTGCGCCGTCTTCGTCCCGCTGCTGCTGATCCTGGGCCTGGTCCGCCGCTCCGCGACCGCGCTGATCGCCCTGCTGCTCCCGGTCCTGGTCTGGTTCAACATCTTCGGCGGGCTGCTCACCGACAAGTCGGGCACGGGCGGCGACCTCACGATCGCCACGCACAACGTCAACGCGGACAACCCCGACCCCAAGGGCACCGCCCAGCAGGTCGCCGGATCGGGCGCCGATGTCGTCGCGCTCCAGGAGCTGCCCAGCGGCAAGGTCGCGGCGTACGAATCGGCGCTCGCCAGCCGCTTCCCGTACCACTCGGTGCAGGGGACCGTCGGCCTGTGGAGCAAGTACCCCCTGAGCGGCACCCGGCCGGTGGACATCAAGATGGGCTGGGTCCGCGCCATGCGGACCACCGTGACCACGCCCGAGGGCCCGATCGCCTTCTACGTCGCGCACCTGCCCTCCGTACGGGTCAAACTGCACGCCGGATTCACCGCCAGCCAGCGGGACCAGAGCGCGGACGCCCTGGGCGAGGCCATCTCCCACGAGCCGCTGGAACGGGTCGCCCTGCTCGGCGACCTCAACGGGACGATGAACGACCGCGCGCTCAAGGCGGTCACCTCCCAGATGCGCTCCACCCAGGGCGCGGCCGGTGACGGTTTCGGGTTCAGCTGGCCGGCGTCGTTCCCGATGGCCCGGATCGACCAGATCATGGTGAAGGGCGTCGAGCCGATGTCCTCCTGGACGCTCCCGGCGACGGACAGCGACCATCTTCCGATCGCCGCCCGCATCGAACTGTGACGCAACGGTCCGTTCACCTTCGGGCACAAATCCTCTGAGAGAATTTGTTCCGAACGGGAACAAGGCCGCCGGCGAGGAAGCCGGTCCGGCACCGCGCGATCCGGCTCAGGCCGGTCCCGCCGGCGCGCGGACGGCCGCGTTCCCTCCTGCCCCCACGCACTCCCCGCAGGCCCGCCGGGCCCGGCCGGAGTGCGCGGGCCCACGTCGGAAAGGTCTCTCTTCATGCCACTGGCTCTGCTCGCACTCGCGGTGAGCGCCTTCGGCATCGGTACTACGGAGTTCGTGATGATGGGCCTGCTGCCCAATGTCGCGGACGATCTGGGCACCTCCGTCCCCACCGCGGGCTATCTCGTGTCGGCGTACGCGATCGGCGTGGTGCTCGGCGCCCCGCTGCTCACCGCGGTCGGCTCACGCATCCCGCGCAAACGGATGCTCCTGCTGCTGATGGCGCTCTTCACCATCGGCAACCTCGCCTCCGCGCTCGCGCCCGGCTTCGGCTGGCTGATCGCCGGACGGCTGCTGGCCGGACTGCCGCACGGCGCGTTCTTCGGAGTCGGCGCGGTCGTCGCCACCCGGCTGGTCTCCGAGGGGCGCCGGGCACGGGCCGTGGCGACGATGTTCCTCGGGCTGACCGTCGCCAACATCGTCGGGGTCCCGGCCGCCACACTGCTCGGCCAGCACCTCGGCTGGCGGGCCACGTTCCTGGTCGTCGCGCTCATCGGCCTCTGCGCGATGGCGGCGCTCGCCCGGCTGATCCCGCAGATCCCGGTCGAGGCACATCAGGACGTCCGTCACGAACTGCGCGCCCTGGGCAACCGCCAGGTGCTCCTCGGACTCCTCACCGCGGTCCTCGGCTTCGCCGGGGTCTTCGCCGTGTACTCCTACCTCTCGGCCATGACGACCGAGGCGATGGGCTTCGGAGAGTCCTCCGTGACGCTGGTGCTGGCACTCTTCGGCATCGGCATGACCCTCGGCGCGCTCGCCGCGGGCCCGCTCACGGACCGGGCGCTGCGCCCGACGCTGTACGGCTCGCTGGGGGCGCTCGCCGTCGTCCTGACGGTGTTCCCGTTCGCCGCCCACATCCGGTGGGCCGCGCTGGTGATGGTGGTTCTGCTGGGCGGGGTCGGCTTCATGACGACCACGCCGCTGCAGATGCTCGTCATGAACAAGGCCAAGGACGCCCCGACCTTGGCGTCCGCCTCCAACCACTCCGCCTTCAACCTGGCCAACGCGGGAGGCGCGTGGCTGGGCGGCGTGGCCATCGCGGCGGGCTGGGGCTGGACATCCCCGGCCCTCGTGGGCGCGGTGCTCGCCGTGGCGGGCCTCGCGGTGGCGGTCACGGCGGGCGTCCTGGACCGCGACCGGACCCCGTCGAGGGTGGTGGCGCGGGCGGCGACGGCCACCCCGCAGAAGTCGGGCGCGGACGTCCACTGAGCCCACCCGGTCCGGGCCGGCCCCGGCCCACCCGGTCCGGGGCCGGAGAACCCCACGCACCTCACGTGCAGGGGCCGGAGAGCCCTCGCACCTCACGTGCGCGGGCCGGAGGGCTCCCGCGCATCGCGTGCCCCAGCTGTACGGTCCCGCGCATCGCCCGCACGCCAGGGCAGGAACGGGCCGGGCCCGTCCGGCGATCGAGGACAGAGCCTCGGCCGGACGGGCCCGCGGTCGCATTCGCCCCCGGCGTCAGCCGGACTCGCGCCACCGGTTCGTGATCGGCAGCCGCCGGTCCTTGCCGAAGCCCTTGGGCGAGATCTTCGTGCCCGGCGGATACTGCCGCCGCTTGTACTCCGCCGTGTCCACCATCCGCAGCGTCTTCGCCACCAGCGCCGCGTCGAACCCGGCCGCGACGATCGAGTCGAGGCCCTGGTCCCGGTCGACGTACATCTCCAGGATCCGGTCCAGCACGTCGTAGTCGGGCAGCGAGTCCGTGTCGACCTGGCCGGGGCGCAGCTCCGCGCTGGGCGGCTTGGTGATGGACGCCTCCGGGATCGGCGGGGTCTGCCCGCGTTCCTCGGCGGCCCGGTTGCGCCACTTCGCCAGCCGGAAGACCGACGTCTTGTAGACGTCCTTGATCGGCCCGTACGCGCCGACCGAGTCGCCGTACAGCGTCGAGTAGCCGACCGCCAGCTCCGACTTGTTGCCCGGGGCCAGGACGATCTGGCCCTCCTGGTTGGAGACGGCCATCAGCATCGTGCCGCGCAGCCGCGACTGCAGGTTCTCCTCGGCGAGGCCGGTGAGCCCCAGCGAGCCCATGTACGCGTCGAACATCGGCTCGATCGGTACGGTCCGGAAGTTCAGCCCGGTACGCCGGGCGAGCTCGGCCGCGTCACCCTTGGAGTGGTCCGAGGAGTACTTCGACGGCATGGAGATGCCGTACACGTGCTGCGCGCCCAGCGCGTCGCATGCGATCGCGGCGACCAGCGCCGAGTCGATCCCGCCGGAGAGCCCGACCAGCACACTGCTGAAGCCGTTCTTCGCCGCGTACGCCCGCAGGCCCACGACGAGCGCCGAGTACAGCTCCTCGTCGTCGTCGAGCCGGTCCGCGTACCCTCCGGTCAGCTCCGCCTCGTACGCCGGAAGCGGCTCGTCGGAGAGGACCACGTGGTCGATCCGCAGCCCGTCGTTCACCACGCCCGACGGCGCCTCGGGGGAGGCGGCCGGCAGATCGAGGTCCAGGACCACGCTGCCCTCGGCGAACTGCGGGGCGCGGGCGATCACTTCGCCGTCCTTGTCGACGACGATCGAGTCGCCGTCGAAGACCAGCTCGTCCTGACCGCCGATCATCGCGAGGTACGCGGTGGTGCAGCCGGCCTCCTGGGCCCGCTTGCGGACCAGTTCGAGGCGGGTGTCGTCCTTGTCCCGCTCGTACGGAGAGGCGTTGATCGACAGCAGCAGCCCGGCCCCGGCGGCGCGCGCGGCCGGCACGCGGCCGCCGTCCTGCCAGAGGTCCTCGCAGATCGCGAGCGCCACATCGACGCCGCGCACCCGCACGACGGGCATCGAGTCGCCCGGCACGAAGTACCGGAACTCGTCGAAGACCCCGTAGTTGGGCAGGTGGTGCTTGGCGAAGTTCAGGGCGATCCGGCCCCGGTGCAGGACCGCGGCGGCGTTCCGGGGCGACCCGGCGGGCTGGCCGTAGCGGGGCGCCGCCGACTCGGAACGGTCGAGGTAGCCGACGACGACCGGGAGCTCTCCGAAGCCCTCCGCGTCCAGGCGGGCGGCGAGCGCACGCAGCGCGTCCCGCGACGCCTCGACGAAGGACGACCGCAGGGCCAGGTCCTCGACGGGGTAACCGGTCAGCACCATCTCGGGGAACGCCACCAGGTGGGCGCCCTGTTCGGCAGAGTGCCGGGTCCAGTGGAGGATCGACTCGGTGTTGCCGGCGAGGTCGCCGACGGTCGAGTCGATCTGATTCAGTGCGAGGCGTAGTTGAGGCACGCCGCCCAGTGTAATCGTCTGACTGACGCAATGTCCTGGCGGGCCGGGAGAAAGGCGGCCGTCGCCCTCCCCGGCCCGCCAGGAACCGGTCAGCGGAGGTAGCCGAGGACCGTCATCATGCCCGCCTCCGCGTGGTACAGGTTGTGGCAGTGGAGCATCCACAGACCTGGGTTGTCCGCGTCGAAGTCGACGGTCAGCGTCTGCCGGGGCAGCACGATCGCGGTGTCCTTGCGGGCCCCGGACGCACCGCCGGCCAGCGCGAAGGTGTGTCCGTGCAGATGGATCGGGTGCCACATCGCCGTCGGGTTGTGGAACTCCATCCGGACCCGCTCCCCGGCCTTCACCGGATGGCGCTGACCGGCGGTGTACGGCTTCCTGTCGAACGCCCAGTCGTACGCCTCCATGGAACCGGTCAGCCGCATCCGAACCGTCCGGTCGGGCGTGCGGGAGGGCAGGGCCACGGACGCGTCCGGAGTCAGCCGGCCGGCCGTCACCAGCTCGCCGTCCAGCTCCTTGGGCCGCACGGACGCGCCGGGCGCCGCACCGCCGCCGGTCCGCAGCAGGGCCATCGCGGAGGCCTTCTTGCCCTCGGCCAGCGCCGTCAGCGGGAACACCCCGTCCCCTGCGGTGACCAGCACGTCGTACCGCTCACCCATCCCGAGCAGCAGGGCGTCCGTCGTGGTGTGCCGGACCGGGAAGCCGTCGGTGTGCGTCACCGTCATCCGGTGGCCGCCGAGCGCGAGACGGAAGGCGGTGTCGGCGCCCGCGTTGATGATCCGCAGCCGGATCCGGTCACCGGGCCGCGCGGTGAAGGCCGACGGGTCCTCCGGCACCCGGCCGTTGACCAGGTAGTACGGATAGGCGACGTCACCGGCGTCACCGCCCAGCAGCTCACTGGCGGCGCCCATCAGCATCCGCGAGGGGCCGCCGCTCGCGGACGGGGACGGGGACGGGGACGGCATCGCGTGCCCGCTGTGCCCCCCGCCTCCGGTGAGCTCCTGGAACACCGCGTCCGGGGTGGAGCCGTCGACCCCGTCGACCCAGTCGTCCAGGACGACGACCCACTCCTTGTCGTAGGCCAGCGGCTCCTTCGGGTCCTCCACGATCAGTGGCGCGTACAGCCCCCGGTCCAGCTGGACGCCCGAGTGCGGGTGGAGCCAGTACGTCCCGGGGTCCGGGACCGCGAACCGGTACGTGAAGTCGGTCCCGGCCGCGACGGCCCGCTGGGTCAGTCCGGGCACGCCGTCCATGTCGTTGCGCAGGGCCAGTCCGTGCCAGTGCAGCGAGGTCGGCTGCGGCAGATGGCTGGCCAGGGTGAGGGCGAGCGTGTCGCCCGCGGTGACCCGGATCTCCTGTCCGGGGAGCCGGTCCCCGTACGTCCACGAACTGACGGTGTGCCCGGCGCCCAGGTCGAGCCGGGACGGGGTCGCGGTCAGGGTGGCCTTGCGCTCGGGGCCGGCGCCCCGCCGCTTCTCGGCCGCGGCGACCTCCGGCCCGTCGGGGGAGACATAGCCGTCGGGGACGGCGGTGCCGGTGGGCGCCGGATGGTTCACGGCGGAGTGGCCGGCGGCTGCGCCGCTGTCGGCGCTGCCGCCGCAGGCGGTGAGAACTCCCGTACCGGCAAGGGCGATCGAAGCGCCGAGCACGGCGCGTCGGGTGTGCTGAGCGGGCATGACTGAATGCACCTCAAGGATGTGGTCGGTGTGCGTGAGGACGGACGGGGGCGCGGGGCGCCTATATCCGCAGCACCGACAGCCCGGTGAGGACGGCCTTGCGCGGCCGGGGCGGGGGAGATGGCGGGGACGGCCGGAGCGGCCGGGGCGGAGCCGAATGCGGACGAGGGCCGGGGGACCGCCGCATCACCAGCGACAGCACGATCAGAGCCAGGCCCCAGGTCCCCAGCACGGCCGTGCAGACGGCCGTCGGGTCCATGCCGGACATCGGCGCCGGGGCGCCGTGCCGCAGACCGGCCTCGGCCGGCGGGTGCGGGGTGGGGTCCGGGTGAACCGGGGCACCGGCCAGGGCGGCTGAGTGAGAGGCATGCGCGGCAGGCCCCGGGCCGCCGTGCTCCGCCGGGTGGCCGACGGTGTGCATGGTGAAGATTCCGAAGAGCAGCGTGGCGAACAGCAGCAGCTGCCCGTACGTCGAAGCCCTCGTTCCGGACATGCCGGCCACCCTACCCCCACCGGGTATATGAACGGCGTCGGCCCGCCACTCCCGCGCGGCGGGGGTGGCGGGCCGTCCGGCCGTACGGGGATCAGCTGGGGGAGTAGACCTTCTCCGCCCAGCCGGCGATCTGGTCGTCGGAGAGGTGCTGGGCCAGATCGGCCTCGCTGATCATGCCGATCAGCTTCTTGTTCTCGACCACCGGAAGCCGGCGGATGCGGTGGTTCTGCATCTCCTCCAGCACCGCATCCACCTCGGCCCCCGCGTCGATCCAGCGCGGTGTGCCCTGCGCGAGGTCACCGGCGGTCACCTGCGACGGATCCCGGCCCATCGCCACACAGGCGACCACGATGTCGCGGTCCGTGAGGATGCCGACCATCCGGTCCTGCCCGCCGTTCTCCGAGATGGGCAGCGCGCCGACGTTGTGGTCGCGCATCAGCTGGGCCGCGCGGTCGAGGGTCTCGTGCGCCGGGATCCAGGTGGCGCCGGTGTGCATGATGTCCTTGGCGGTGGTCATGGGGGTTCCTCCTGCGTGCCGAAGGCATTTCCGTACGGCCCCGAGACCAGTCCATCGTCCTGGGAACGTCCGGATCACGCGAACGGACTCACCCATTCGGGTGTGCCCGGGGGAGATGCCCCGCCCACCAGTACACCTCCCCGGACGCCCACCAGTACACCTCCCCGGACGCCTACCCGGACTCCTTCCCGGCCCCCTCCCCGGACTCCTTCCCGGGCCGGGGCGCGGCTCCCCGTTCCGCCAGCATCCCGGCCATGGCCTCCAGCTCGGACCGCTGGCCCTCGACCATGCCCTGGGCCAGTCGCTTCTCCGCCTTCACGGTGCACAGGTCCACGCAGCCGCGGGCCATGTCGATGCCGCCCTTGTGGTGGTCGGTCATCAGCTGGAGGTACAGGACCTCGGCCTGTCTGCCACGGGCCTCGCGGAGCCGGCCGAGCTCGGTCCGGGTCGCCATGCCGGGCATCAGGGACCCGTCGTGGGCCTTGTACGCGCCGTCCATGCCCGGCATCCCGGCCATGTCGTGGCCCGCGTGCTGTCCGGCGGCCATCCACGCCATCGGCGGCTGCCCGGTGGCCTTCGTCAGCTCCCAGAGGTCCAGCCAGCCAAGGAGCATGCCGCGCTGGTTGGCCTGTGTGTTGGCGATGTCGTACGCGAAACGGCGCACGTCCTCGTCCTGCGTGAGGTCGCGCACGATGAACGACATCTCCACGGCCTGCTGATGGTGCACGGCCATGTCGCGGGCGAACCCGGCGTCCGCGGAAGCGGTCGCCGGGGCCCGCACGGCGGCGGAGGCCGGCGCGGACCCGTGGTGGTCCGCGCCGTCGTCCCGCGCGGCCGCGACCGTCGCCGCGCCCGCGAAAAGCAGCGCGAGCGCGACGGCGGAACCCGCCGCCCACCGGGTGCGCCGGGCGCGCTCCGTCACCGTCACGGAGTCGCCCGTCCGCCGGTGCACGCCGCGCCGGGCTCGGGCGTCTGCGGGCCCTGCACGTACTTGGCGAAGAACTGCGCCACCCGGCGGTCGTCGGCACTGTCCACCGTGACCTGCTTGCCCCAGGCGCTCAGCATGATGGTGCCGGCCTGGTCCTTGTACGGGCTCATCAGCGAGTACGGGGTCGTGGACACCCGCTCGGCGAGCTTGTCCACATCGGCGGCCGAGGCCTCGTCCGTGTACGTCACCCACACCGAACCGTGCTCCAGCGCGTGCACGGCGTTCATGTCCGGAATCGCCTTCTTGTATACGTCGCCCTCGCAGTTCATCCAGACGGGGCTGTGGTCACCGCCGACCGGCGGCCGCATCGGGTACGAGACGGTCTCGGTGACGTGGTTGCGGGTCAGCTTCTTCGCGTCCCAGGTCTTCTCGCCCTGGATCGGCCCCTCGGCCAGTTCCTTCTTCTCCGCCTCGGACTGCTCGGCGTTCTTGGCGTCCGAGGCCTTCTGGTCGGCCGAGGCCTCGGACCTGTCGATCAGCGTGTAGGCGCCGAAGGTGACGAGACCTGCGACGACGACGGCGCTGAGGCTTATGACGAGCACACGGGTGCGGCGGTCACGCGCGCGGTCGGCCTGGCGCATCTGCTCTATGCGGGTCCTGCGGTCGAAGCTCATGTCGTTGGTCCTTCTGCGAAGGGGCGGCGAGTTGACGGAACGGGACTGAAACCGGTGTGCGCGGGGCAGTTGCGAGGCCGTCGCGCCTCGTACACACCGTGGCCGACGATCGTAGTGGGTGGCCGCGTGCTCCATCTCACGTCGGGTGCGTAATCTGGGTGAAATCCGGGGTCGTGATACTGGACTTTCCCCCTTACCCCGGGCGGTGGTGCACGGACCGTCTGAACTGCAAGGATGTGGCTATGGACAAGCAGCAGGAATTCGTCCTCAGGACACTTGAGGAACGCGACATCCGCTTCGTACGGCTGTGGTTCACCGACGTGCTCGGTTACCTCAAGTCCGTGGCCGTGGCCCCTGCCGAGCTGGAACAGGCGTTTGACGAGGGAATCGGCTTCGACGGTTCGGCCATCGAGGGCTTCGCCCGGGTGTACGAGTCGGACATGATCGCCAAGCCGGACCCGGGCACGTTCCAGATCCTGCCCTGGCGCGCGGAGGCCCCTGGCACGGCCCGGATGTTCTGCGACATCCTGATGCCGGACGGCTCGCCCTCCTTCGCCGACCCGCGCTACGTGCTCAAGCGCATCCTGGCCAAGACCTCCGACCTGGGCTTCACCTTCTACACCCACCCGGAGATCGAGTTCTTCCTGCTGAAGGACAAGCCGGTCGACGGCACCCGTCCCACCCCGGCCGACAGCTCCGGCTACTTCGACCACACCCCGCAGAACGTCGGCATGGACTTCCGCCGCCAGGCGATCACCATGCTCGAATCGATGGGCATCTCGGTCGAGTTCAGCCATCACGAGGGCGCCCCCGGCCAGCAGGAGATCGACCTGCGGTACGCGGACGCGCTCTCCACGGCGGACAACATCATGACCTTCCGCCTGGTCATGAAGCAGGTCGCGCTGGAACAGGGCGTGCAGGCGACGTTCATGCCGAAGCCGTTCTCGGAGTACCCCGGTTCCGGTATGCACACCCACCTCTCCCTCTTCGAGGGCGACCGCAACGCGTTCTACGAGTCCGGGGCCGAGTACCAGCTCTCCAAGGTCGGCCGTTCCTTCATCGCGGGCCTGCTCAAGCACGCCGCGGAGATCTCCGCGGTGACCAACCAGTGGGTCAACTCCTACAAGCGCATCTGGGGCGGCTCCTCCCGCGCCGCGGGCGCCGGCGGCGAGGCCCCCTCGTACATCTGCTGGGGCCACAACAACCGCTCCGCGCTGATCCGCGTCCCGATGTACAAGCCCGGCAAGACCGGCTCGGCCCGCGTCGAGGTCCGCTCCATCGACTCCGGCGCCAACCCCTATCTGACCTACGCGGTGCTCCTGGCCGCCGGTCTCAAGGGCATCGAGGAGGGCTACGAGCTCCCGGCCGGCGCCGACGACGACGTCTGGGCCCTGTCCGACGCGGAGCGCCGCGCGATGGGCATCGAGCCGCTGCCGCAGAACCTGGGCGAGGCGATCGCGCTGATGGAGAAGAGCGAACTGGTCGCCGAGACGCTCGGTGAGCACGTCTTCGACTTCTTCCTGCGCAACAAGAAGCAGGAGTGGGAGGAGTACCGCAGCGAGGTCACCGCCTTCGAGCTGAAGGCGCTGCTGCCGGTGCTGTAGCGCTGCCTGCCCCCGCGCGTACGCGGAGGACTCCGGGCCGACGGATTGCGTACCGTCGGCCCGGAGCCGTGTCCGGCGTGCCGGGCCGACCGTGTTCGGCACGCCGGTGCGGGGTGGGTGCGGGAGGCCGCCGGCGGCGGTGTCCGGCGCGGCCCCCGGCGTACGGGAGCGGCGGCGGTGTCCGGCCGCGGCCCCGGCGTACGGGTGGCGAGGGCGTCGCGATCCGGGGCCGCATCGCTACTGACTATTCGTCAGATCTCTGCGATGCTCCGCGCCATGGCGGATGGAACGGGAACGGCAGGGCCGGCCGGGCAGGCGCCCCGGAGTGCCCCGGACGTGCTGGCGCCGGCCAGGATCGGGCCGCTGCGGCTGCGCAACCGGGTCATCAAGGCCGCGACCTTCGAAGGGGCCACCCCCGACGCGCTGGTCACCCAGGAACTCATCGACTACCACCTGCGCCCGGCCCGGGGCGGGGTCGCCATGACCACCGTGGCCTACTGCGCGGTGGCGCCGGAGGGCCGCACCGAGCGGCGTCAGCTGTGGATGCGGCCCGAGGCGCTGCCCGGCCTGCGCAGGCTGACGGAGGCCGTGCACGGCACCGGTGCCGCCGTCAGCGCCCAGCTGGGTCACGCCGGTCCGGTGGCCGACGGGCGGTCCAACCGGCTGCCCTCCCTCGCGCCGACGGCCGGGTTCAACGCGCTGAGCATGCGCCGCAACAGGGCCGCCACCGCCGAGGACATCGACCGCGTCATCAGGGCCCACGCCGACGCGGCGCTCCTCGCGGCCGAGGCGGGGTTCGACGCCGTGGAGATCCACCTCGGCCACAACTACCTGGCGGGCGCCTTCCTCAGCCCCCGCCTCAACAGCCGCACCGACGCCTTCGGCGGTTCCCTGCGCGGGCGGGCGGCGGTGGCGCTCGGCGTGACACGGGCGGTGCGCGACGCCGTCGGCGACCGGATCGCCGTCACGGCCAAGCTGAACATGAAGGACGGCGTGCGCGGCGGACTCACCGTGGACGACAGCCTCCAGGTGGCGCGCTGGCTGGAGGAGGACGGCAGCGTCGACGCCCTCGAACTGACGGCGGGGAGCTCGCTGCTCAACCCGATGTACCTGTTCCGCGGCGACGCCCCCGTCGCCGAGTTCGCGGCCAACTTCCCGCTCCCGCAGCGGCTCGCGATCCGGGCGGTCGGCGGCAGGTTCTTCCGCACGTACCCCTACCGCCCGCTGTACCTGCTCGACGAGGCCCGGCGGTTCCGCGCGGCGCTGGGGCTTCCGCTGATCCTCCTCGGAGGGGTCACCGACCGGCAGGGCATGGACCGCGCCATGGCGGAGGGGTTCGAGTTCGTCGCGATGGCCCGCGCCCTGCTGCGCGAGCCCGACCTGCTGCACCGCGTCGCCCGCGATGCCGCCACCCGGTCGCAGTGCATCCACTGCAACCGCTGCATGCCCACCATCTACACCGGCACCCACTGCCCGGTCATCGGCGAATCCGGGGAGCCGGCCCCCTGAGGCGTGCCAGTGGGGCGGTGTCGCGGACAACCCGCCGCCGGTTCCGTGCCCCGGCTGTCCCCGGCTGTTAGCGTCCGCACTCCACCGGACCCGTACCGCCGTGCCGGTGTGATCCCGCCGCGTCACGGTGAAGGAGTGGTGTCCCCGTGCGTGTCCTCCTGGTCGGAGCGGGAGGTGTGGGCTCGGCGATCACGCGGATCGCGGCCCGCCGGCCGTTCTTCGAGCACATGACGGTCGCCGACTACGACCTCGGCCGGGCGGAGCGCGCCGTCGCGGCCCTGGGGGACCGATTCAGCGCCGTCCGGCTGGATGCCTCCGACCGGGCGGCGGTGTCGTCGGCTCTCGCCGAGCACCGTTGCGACGTCCTGCTCAATGCCACCGATCCCCGCTTCGTACTGCCCCTGTTCGAGACGGCTCTCGCCCGGGGCGTCCACTACCTCGACATGGCCATGTCCCTCTCCCAACCGCATCCGGCCCGCCCGTACGAGGAGTGCGACGTCAAGCTCGGGGACGCGCAGTTCGAACGCGCCGCGGAGTGGGAGGCGGCCGGGCTCCTCGCGCTCGTGGGCATGGGTGTGGAGCCCGGCATGTCCGATGTGTTCGCCCGGTACGCCTCCGACGAGCTCTTCGACGAGATCGAGGAGATCGGCATCCGGGACGGGGCGAACCTGACCGTCGACGGCTACGACTTCGCTCCGTCGTTCAGCATCTGGACGACGATCGAGGAGTGCCTGAACCCGCCGGTCGTGTACGAACAGGAGCGGGGCTGGTACACCACGGCCCCCTTCAGCGAGCCGGAGGTCTTCGACTTCCCCGAAGGCATCGGTCCGGTGGAGTGCGTGAACGTCGAGCACGAGGAGGTGCTCCTCGTACCGCGGTGGCTGAAGGCCCGGCGGGTCACGTTCAAGTACGGACTGGGCGACGAGTTCATCGGGGTGCTCCGGACACTCCACAAGCTCGGACTCGGCCGGACCGAGCCCGTATCGGTCGCCTCCGGTGCGGGACGGGCCTCGGTCTCACCCCGTGACGTGGTCGCCGCCTGCCTTCCCGACCCGGCGGGACTCGGTGAGCGGATGCACGGCAAGACGTGCGCGGGGACCTGGGTGAAGGGCGTCAAGGACGGCCGGCCCCGGGAGGTGTACCTCTACCACGTCGTCGACGACCAGTGGTCGATGCGGGAGTACGGATCCCAGGCCGTCGTCTGGCAGACCGCGATCAATCCGGTGGCCGCCCTCGAACTCGTCGCGGGCGGTGTGTGGAGGGGCAGCGGTGTGCTGGGGCCCGAAGCCATGGAGCCGAGGCCGTTCCTCGATCTGCTCGACGAGTACGGCGCACCGTGGGCCGTGCGCGAGCAATGACCGGTGGCGCGTGCGCCTGCCGGACCGGACGCACCGACGCACCGGTGGGGGTGCGTTCCCGGGACCGCCTCAGTAGCTGGAGAAAGACACTTTCCGTATCCCCCTGGCCTATGAGCGTAGCGAGGGCACATGGCAGAGGACCTTGCCGGACCAGCGCGTCCGACGACTTTGAAGCCCGACGCGATCGGCTTTGTCGACGCGCTCGTCATCGGGCTGAACGCCACCTCCCCGGCCTACTCCGTGGCGGCCGTCATCGGGCCGATCGTCGCGCTCGTCGGCGTCTACGCGCCCGGGGTGCTCTTCGCCTCCTTCGTGCCGATGCTCTTCATCGCCTCGGCGTTCTACTACCTGAACAAGGTCGACCAGGACTGCGGGACGACGTTCTCCTGGGTGACCCGCGCGATGGGGCCGTGGACGGGGTGGCTCGGCGGCTGGGCGATCACGATGACCGGGGTGCTCGTGGTGGGGTCGCTGGCGGACGTCGCCGTCAGCTTCGGGCTGCTGGCCGTCGGCCTCGACAGCTGGGCCGACAACACCTTCATGCGCCAGCTCCTCGCCGTGATCCTGATCCTTGTGATGACGGCCCTGTGCGTCATCGGCACCGAGCTGTCGGCCAGGGTGCAGAACGTGCTGATCCTCGCTCAGGTGGCCTTCCTCCTGGTCTTCGTGATCGTCGCCCTCCACCGCGTCTACGCGGGGACCACGTCCTTCGACTCCATCCACCCGTCGGCCGCCTGGCTCAACCCCTTCGGGGCGGGCGGCGCGGCCCTCACCGGTGGTCTGCTGCTGGGGGTGTTCATCTACTGGGGCTGGGAGTCCGCGGTCAACTCCTACAGCGGCACCTCGTGGTTCGGCCTCGGCCCGCCTCTCGTCATCGGCATCTTCATCTTCCTGATCGGCGTGGTGCTCATGGTGGTGTGGCGGTTCCGCTCGCCGCTGTTCTGGCGGGAGCGCCGAGGTGTGGTCGATCCCGCCCTGGTATCCGACAAGGAGTCCTGAGATGTCCGTGGTTCTCGGCTACGACGAGTCGCCGGGCGCCGCCCGCGCGCTGCGGATCGCGATCGAGGTGGCCGCCGCGTACGGCGAACCGCTCGTCCTCGTCTACGGGGCGGCGCCGCCCGGCCACCGGGGCGAGGAGTACCGGGCCGCCTACGAGGCCGTCCGCCAGGTGGGGCGTTCGGGCCTTGAGCGTGCGCTGGCGGTGGCCGAGGAGGCGGGCGTGCCGGCCACGGTCGAGGTGATCGGCCGCGCCCCGGCGCAGGCCCTGGTCGAGGCCGCCGCACGGCACGAGGCACGCGTCATCGTGGTCGGCAGCTGGGGCGAGAGCCCGATTCGCGGAGCGATTCTCGGCTCCACCCCGCACAAGCTCCTGCATCTGTCGACCGTGCCCGTGCTCTGCGTGCCGACGGAGGTCTGAGCCCGCAGCCGCCGGCCTCGAACCTTTCCGAGGCCGTGAGGCCCGGGGCTCCGTGAGGTCCGGAGCCCGACTTCAGCTCGTCCGCTCTTCAGCCGAAGCTGCGCCCCATCTCCTCCAGCACCTCGTCGATCACGTCGACGGGCTCCCGGGCCAGGTCCTCCTCGATCCACAGCCGCATCGCGATCCGCAGGGAGGAGAGGAACGCCGCGGCGAGCACCAGGGGGCGTACCGGCTCCGCCGAGCGGGCCGGGCGGGCGGTCACGGCCTCGGCCAAGTCGCGTTCCATCGCCGCGTGGTTGGCCAGCTGGCGGGCCAGGAGCGAGGGGTGGTGCATGGCGAGGCGGGTGCGTACGGCCCATTCGCGTTCCGGGGGTGCGACGCGCTCGGCGAACTGGGCCACGGCCGCCCGCAGCGCCGTCCACGCGTCCTCCTCGGCGGGCCGCTCGCGCACCGCCCGGACGAGCTCCCGGATCTGCTGCTCCTCGCCGTGGAGCAGGGCGTCCTCCTTGCCCGCGAAGTAGTTGGAGAACGTTCTGCGGGAGATCCCGGCCGCATCGGCCACCGCCTCCACCGTCAGCTGGTCGAAGCCGTGCTCGACGGTCAGCCGCAAGGCCGCTTCGTGCACGGCCTGCCGGGTGGCTTCCTTCTTGCGTTCCCGCAGTCCCACAGCGCGCTCCATGAGATCCATTATCCGCGGCGGGAACGCCCGGACGGGCCGGCTTGACCTGGATGCCTGCGGTGGACTGTTCCTGACCGTCCGCCGATAATGGCCGTACGACCGCTGAACACGCGTCGGCCATTGACGGGGGATGAGCGATGACCGAGATCCTTGTGCTGCTCGGAGCGCTGCTCTTCACGATCGTCTTCCTGATCGTGAAGCTGGTGCTCAAGGAACGACGACGCCGTACGGAGAACTTCGACGGCCAGCAGATCGAGCGCCATCACAGTGCGGAGATCCGCAACATACGTGCGGCCAACACGTCGATCGCCGTCCACAACCGCTTTCTGGACGGCGGCAACGACCACTCGATCCGGAAGCGCTGATACCGGGCGGGACCGGAGCCGGGCTGAGGTAGTGTTTCGCATCCCCGCACGGGGACGTACCGAAGGAGGTGGGACCCATCACCGCTGTATCAGGCTGGGTGCTCGCCTCACATGATCGCGTGGTCGACCGGATGTGACCGGCCGCGGAGCACCCATCGGCGTTTTTCCGAAAGGCTCCGCTCCATGCCGGTCCCGCTGTCCCCGCTTGTGCTCTCCTCCCTCGTCACCACCCTCCGCTCCGCCGGCTGCGTATTCGCCGAGGACGAGGCGGACCTGATCGCCGCGACCGCGGCCGGGCCCGCCGACCTCGCCGCCATGGTGCAACGGCGGGTTGCCGGTCATCCGCTGGAACACGTCCTCGGCTGGGCCGAGTTCGGCGGTCTGCGTATCGCCGTGGATCCCGGCGTCTTCGTCCCCCGCCGCCGCACCGAGTTCCTGATCCGCCAGGCCGCGGAGCTGACCCCGGCCCCCGACGTCGTCGTCGATCTCTGCTGCGGTACGGGCGCCCTGGGCGTCGCGCTCGCCGCCCTGCTGGACGGCGTCGAACTCCACGCGGCCGACGTGGAACCGGCCGCGGTGCGCTGCGCCCGGCGCAATCTCGGAGGCCTGGGCCGGGTCTACGAGGGCGACCTCTTCGCCCCGCTGCCCGGTTCCCTGCGCGGACGTGTCGACGTACTCCTCGCCAATGTGCCGTACGTACCGACGGACGATGTCGCCCTGCTGCCCGCCGAGGCGCGCGTCCATGAACCGCTCGTCGCCCTCGACGGAGGCGACGACGGCCTCGACGTGCTGCGCCGGGTGGCCGCCGAGGCGCCGCGATGGCTGGCTCCGGGCGGCAGCCTGCTGGCCGAGACCAGCGAACGGCAGGCGGCACGGGCCGTGGAGGCCGTGCGCGGCAGCGGGCTCGTCCCGCGTGTGGTCGCCTCCGACGAGCTGTGCGCCACCGTCGTCATCGGGACCCTGCCGGGCTGAGCCGGACGGTCCCGGCAGCCGGTTGAGCCCCCGTCGGGCCGGAGGCTTGGGGCGGGCCCGGACGGTCCCGACGCCGGGCGAGCCCCGAATGGGCCCCTGCCCGGGGCCCGTTCGGGGCAGGGCGCCTCAGACGAAGCGCCACCGGGTCTGGGTGAACGGATCACCCTTGCCGAAACCGAACACCGTGCGCGGGAACACCGCGAAGACCCCCGCCCGGTTGCCCGGCGCGCCCACGAACTCGCCGTCCGCCACGTCGAAGTGCCAGTCCGGCCCGTACTTCGCCTCGAAGGCCTTCGCGAGCCCGGTCAGCCTCTCCCCGTCCGTGACCCGCTCGGCCCGGCCCTCGACCACCACGTCCAGCCCCGCCGACCACGCGTTGCTGCCGGTCGTGAGGACCACCTCGTCGTTGGCCGCCAGATTGCGGGCCTTGCGCTCCTCGGGGCCCGTACAGAAGTGCAGTGCGTCCTGCCACCAGACGCCGATCAGGGGTGTGACGTGCGGGCGGCCGTCCGGACGGACCGTGCTCAGCCAGTACAGCTCGGCCTCGGACAGCAGCCGCCGCGCGTCCGCCCAGGCACCGGGTTCGGCGCCCGGGCTGCTGTAGCGGGGGTCCAGCTCGGTGACGGGTTCGGATACGGACATGGTGGGGCCTCCCGGTCGGGTCCTCGAAGCGATCCTGCCTGTCAGGTAACGACCGCGTACGCGCTCCGAACTCATCGGTGCCGGAACCGGGAGCGACCGGCGGCCGGGGCAGCGGCGCGGGGCCGGTCACGCGCAGCCGCGGTGCGGTCCGCCCACCGCGCACCCCCGAGGCCCGGCGCCGGGGCACGGGCAGCGGAGGCCGACGACATCGCCCAGGCCCCGGTCTCGCGACCGCACGCCTTCCGCCCGCACCTTCACCCACCCGCCGGTCGCCCGCCGGTCTAAGCTCGTAGAACTGGGTGGTGACCGGGCGGCGAGCGGGAGAGCGCGGAATGACGACATTGCCGGGGCGCAGGAGCAGTACGTTCACCCGACTGCTGCGGCACGGTTTCACCGACCCGTCCGCCGCCGAGCAGCTGCTCGATCTGCCGGAGCTGTCCTCCGTGCGCACCGACCCCGTCCTCCTCGAAGCCCTCGGGGCCACCGCCGACCCCGATCTGGCGCTGCGCGGCGTCGTCCGGCTCGTCGAGGCCGAGGAGCCCGAGGAGCGGCAGATCCTGCTGGACACGCTCGTCACCGCCAAGCCCCTGCGGGACCGGCTCCTCGGGGTGCTCGGGGCATCCGAGGCGCTCGGCGACCACCTGGCCCGGCATCCGCGCGACTGGCAGGCCCTCGTCACCTACGAGGCGGCAGATCTGCACCCGGGAGTGCCCGAGTTCGAGTACGAACTGGCCGGGGCCGACGATCCGGACTCGTTGCGCGTCGCCTACCGCCGGTGCCTGCTGTCGATAGCGGCACGCGACGTGTGCGGCACGACGGACGTCGCCGAGGCCGCCGCGGAACTGGCCGACCTGGCCACCGCCACGCTCCGGGCCGCGCTCGCCATCGCGCGTACGGCCACGCCCGCCGACGCCGCGCAGTGCCGGCTCGCCGTCATCGCGATGGGCAAGTGCGGCGGACACGAGCTGAACTACGTCTCCGACGTCGACGTCATCTTCGTGGCGGAACCCGCCGACCACACCGACGGCGCCGAGGAGACCGAGGCCATGCGGGCCGCCACCCGGCTGGCCGCGCACATGATGCGGATCTGCTCCGACACGACCGTCGAGGGCACCATCTGGCCCGTCGACGCCAACCTCCGGCCGGAGGGCCGCAACGGGCCCCTCGTGCGCACGCTCAGCTCGCACCTCGCCTACTACCAGCGCTGGGCCAAGACCTGGGAGTTCCAGGCGCTCCTGAAGGCCCGGCCGGTGGCCGGTGACCCCGAGCTGGGCGCCGAGTACGTCGATGCCGTCTCGCCGCTCGTCTGGCAGGCCGCGGACCGCGAGAACTTCGTGCCCGACGTACAGAAGATGCGCCGCCGCGTCATCGACACCATTCCCGCCGACCGGGTCGACCGCGAGATCAAGCTGGGCCCCGGCGGACTGCGGGACGTCGAGTTCGCCGTCCAGCTGCTCCAGCTCGTGCACGGACGCAACGACCCCGCCCTGCGCAGCGGATCGACCCTGGAGGCGCTGGGCGCGCTCGCCGCGGGCGGATACGTGGGACGGGTCGACGCCGCCCAGCTGGACGACGCCTATCGGTTCCTGCGCGCCATGGAACACCGCATCCAGCTCTACCGGCTGCGCCGCACCCACCTGGTCCCGGTGGACGAGCCCGACCTGCGAAGGCTCGGACGCTCCCTCGGCATGCGCACCGATCCCATCGCCGAGCTGAACCAGGCCTGGAAGAGGCATGCGTCCGTGGTGCGGCGGCTGCACGAGAAGCTGTTCTACCGGCCGCTGCTCGACGCCGTCGCCCAGCTCGCGCCCGGCGAGTCCCGGCTCAGCACCAAGGCCGCCACGCACCGGCTCGAAGCCCTCGGATACGAGGACCCGGCCGCCGCCCTGCGGCATCTGGAGGCGCTGTCCTCCGGGGTGTCGCGCAAGGCCGCCATCCAGCGCACACTGCTGCCGGTGCTGCTCGGCTGGTTCGCGGACTCCGCCGACCCGGACGCCGGGCTCCTCGGCTTCCGCCAGGTGTCCGACGCCCTCGGCAAGACCCCGTGGTACCTGCGGCTCCTGCGGGACGAGGGGGCCGCCGCGGAGAACCTGGCCCGGGTCCTCTCGGCCGGCCGCCTCGCCCCCGACCTGCTGATGCGCGCCCCCGAGGCCGTCGCGCTCCTCGGCGACCCGCAGGGGCTCACACCCCGCAGCCGGGACCACCTGGAGCAGGAGGTGCTGGCCGCCGTGGGGCGCGCGGACGACGCGGAATCGGCGGTCGCGGTGGTGCGCGGGGTGCGCAGGCGCGAGCTGTTCCGGACGACGGCCGCGGACCTCATCGGCTCCTACGGCACGGAGGACAGCCCCGCCGAACCCGATCACGGGGCGCTCGTCGACCGGGTCGGCAGCGCCGTCACCGATCTGAACGCCGTCACCATCGCCGGCGCGCTGCGCGCCGCCGTCCGCGCGGAGTGGGGCGACACCCTGCCCACCCGCTTCGCGGTGATCGGCATGGGCCGCTTCGGCGGCCAGGAGCTCGGATACGGCTCCGACGCGGACGTCCTGTTCGTGCACGCGCCCCGGGAGGGCGTCGACGAGCAGGAGGCGGGCCGGGCCGCGAACCGGGTGGTCACCGAGATGCGCCGGCTGCTCCAGCTTCCCACCGCGGACCCGCCGCTGCTCATCGACGCGGATCTGCGCCCGGAGGGCAAGAGCGGGCCACTGGTGCGCACACTGAAGTCGTACGAGGCGTACTACCGGCGCTGGTCGCTGGTCTGGGAGAGCCAGGCCCTTCTGCGGGCCCAGCCGATGGCGGGCGACGCGGAGCTGGGCCGGGACTTCATCGAACTCATCGACCCGCTGCGGTACCCGATGGAGGGGCTGGGCGAGGACGCGGTCCGCGAGATCCGGCGGCTGAAGGCCCGGATGGAGTCCGAGCGGCTGCCGCGCGGCGCGGACCCGACCCTCCACACCAAGCTGGGGCGGGGCGGGCTGAGCGATGTCGAGTGGACGGTCCAGCTGATGCAGATGCGGCACGGCTGGGCGGAGCCGGGGCTGCGCACCACCCGTACGAGGGAGGCGCTGGCGGCGGCGTGTGCGGCGGAGCTGATCTCAGGGGAGGACGCGCAGACGCTGGACGAGGCATGGGTACTGGCGACTCGGGTGCGCAACGCGGTGATGCTGGTGCGGGGGAGGCCGGGCGACACCTTCCCCTCCGGGCCGAGGGAGCTGACCGCGGTGGGGCGGTATCTGGGGTACGAGCCCGGCCATGTCGGCGACATGCTGGACGACTACCGGCGGATCACGCGCCGGGCCCGCGCGGTGGTGGAGGAGCTGTTCTACGGGGCGGTGGTGTGAGGAGGCCCCTTTGTGCCGGGACCCCTGGCCCCTGGCAGGGCCTGTGGGAGGCCCGGAGAGCCGGAGGCCTCGTACCCGCCCGGTGAAGGTCTCGTACGAGACGCCGGCGTCGATACCGTCCCGCGCCCGGCCCGAGTGCGTCGCCTGCCTGTTCCCTGCCCGTTCCCTGCCCGTTCCGTGGGGGACAGCCCTCAGTTGCGGCCGGCCGCCGCCTTCGGTGTGGTGCGGGGGCCTCTCGTCACCGCCGCCAGGCGAGGGCGGCGGGTGGACTTCGAGGGGACGAGCTTCGGCAGATGGTGCGGCAGCGCTCCGTACCAGGCGTAGGACACCGCGTATCCGAAAGCCAGGCACGCCATGCCGCCCACCGCGTCCAGCCAGAAGTGGTTCGCGGTCGACACGATCACGACCAGGGTGAGCGCCGGGTAGACCAGGCCCAGGATCCGCGCCCACGGGGCGGAGGCCAGCGCGAAGATGGTCAGGCCGCACCAGAGCGACCAGCCGATGTGTATCGACGGCATCGCCGCGTACTGGTTCGACATCTGCTTGAAGTTGCCCGAGGCCATCGAGCCCCAGGTCTGGTGGACCAGGACCGTGTCGATGAAGTTGCCGCCGTTCATCAGACGGGGCGGGGCCAGGGGGTACAGGTAGTAGCCGAGGAGAGCGACCGCCGTGGTCGCGAACAGGGCCAGGCGGGCCGGTGCGTAGCGTCCCGGGTGGCGGCGGAACAGCCAGATGAGCACCCCGACGGTGACGACGAAGTGCAGGGTCGCGTAGTAGTAGTTCATCGACACGATCAGCCATGTCACCGAGTTGACCGCGTGGTTGACGGACTGCTCCACGGCGATGCCCATGAACCGCTCGACCGACCAGAGCCAGTCGGCGTTGGAGAGGGCCGCCGCCTTCTGCTCGGGGACGGCGTTGCGCACCAGCGAGTACAGCCAGTAACTGACCGCGATGAGCAGGATTTCGAACCAGAGGCGTGGCCGCCGGGGCGACCGTGGGGCACGCAGTCCTGCCAGGCCCCGGTCGAGCAGTCTGCCGATCCGGTTCGCTTCGCCGTTCTGCTTCGTATTCGCCTCAGGAGCCGCCTCGTTCACGATGGGTGACGGGGTGGCCGCCCTACGGCCTTCCTGTGGTTTCACGCTCAATTCACCCATAGGCACAGAGTCTGCCAGATTTGCCCCCTTCGCCTGATGATCCTCCGGCGGGGAGCGGGCCGCACGTCCTGCGGGTTACGGGTGCGCGTGGGATCCTGGGACCGTCGGGGCGGTGGAGGCCGTGTCCGGACCGGGACCCGCGGCCGTCGAACCGCGCACGACGAGTTCGGGCATGAACACGAATTCGCTGTGCGGTGCGGGTGTGCCGCCGATCTCCTCCAGCAGCGTGCGCACGGCGGCCTGGCCCATCGCCGTCACCGGCTGCCGGATCGTGGTCAGCGGCGGATCGGTGAACGCTATGAGCGGCGAGTCGTCGTAACCGACCACCGAAAGGTCGCGCGGCACGTCCCGGGAGACCCGGCGGGCGGCGCGGATCGCGCCGAGCGCCATCATGTCGCTCGCGCACACGACCGCCGTGCAGCCCCGCTCCATCAGCGCGGAGGCGGCCGCCTGACCGCCCTCCAGCGTGTACAGGGAGTGCTGGATCAGCTCCTCGGCCTCGTCCTCGGTGAGGTTCAACTGCTCCCGCATCGTGGCGTGGAAGCCCTCGATCTTGCGCAGTACGGGGACGAAGCGCTTCGGGCCGACCGCCAGGCCGATCCGGGTGTGGCCCAGCGACACCAGGTGGGTCACCGCGAGCCGCATCGCGGCGCGGTCGTCCGGCGAGATGAACGGCGCCTGCACCTTGGGGGAGAAGCCGTTGACCAGGACGAAGGGCACGCCCTGGGCCCGCAGTTGTTCGTAGCGCCGCATGTCGGCGGAGGTGTCGGCGTGCAGCCCGGAGACGAAGATGATCCCGGAGACGCCCCGGTCGACCAGCATCTCGGTGAGCTCGTCCTCGGTGGAGCCGCCGGGGGTCTGGGTGGCCAGCACCGGGGTGTACCCCTGTCGCGTCAGCGCCTGGCCGATGACCTGGGCGAGCGCCGGGAAGATGGGGTTCTCCAGCTCGGGCGTGATCAGACCGACCAGGCCGGCGCTGCGCCTGCGCAGCCGTACGGGCCGTTCGTATCCGAGGACGTCGAGCGCGGCAAGGACGGATTCGCGGGTGGTCGCGGCAACACCGGGCTTGCCGTTCAGTACTCGGCTGACCGTCGCTTCGCTGACCCCCGCCTGAGTTGCGATATCGGCAAGCCGTGCGGTCATGGGACTGGACTGTACCGGGCATGGGTCGGATTGCCCACCATGGGCAGGAATCGGACGACAGCGCCCGCGCGGGCGCTCGCGGGCCGGGGCGGGAGCCGGTGGCCCCGCCGGCCGGCAGCAACATCTTGCAAGGCCTTGCGGAGCTGGATTGCGGGTTGCGGTCAGATCGTCGCACTGCGGAATCGGCCGTGGTGGCCCCCTCGATGCCAGGGATCGGGTGCTTCCGTCAAGAGGCTTGACGGCAACCGTGAGGACACGCGAATGTAACGATCGCCGGAGCTTGCAGAAATCTTCCGCAAAGTCTTTCGGCCGTCTTTCATCCTTGTTACGTTCACGTCGACCCGGCGCCGCGACGGAGCGGTACGGCAGTTGAAGGAGTTCAGATGCGACGTGGCATAACGGCCACCGCCCTGGTCGCGGCCCTGGCGCTCGCGGCGACCGCTTGCGGCAGCGATGACGACAGTTCCAACGGCACCTCCAAGGGCTCCGGCGAGCTCTCCGGCACCGTGACGTGGTGGGACACCTCCACCGCGGGCAGCGAGGACAAGGTCTTCAAGAAGATCGCCGAGGGCTTCGAGAAGGAGCACCCGAAGGTCGACGTCAAGTACGTCAACGTGCCCTTCGGTGATGCTCAGAACAAGTTCAAGAACGCGGCCCAGTCCGGCTCCGGCGCCCCCGACGTGATCCGCTCCGAGGTCGCCTGGACCCCCGAGTTCGCGGACCTCGGCTACCTCGCCCCGCTGGACGGCACCACCGCCCTGGTGAAGCAGGACGACTTCCTGAAGCAGGCCGCCGCGTCCACCAAGTACAACGGCAAGACGTACGCGGTGCCGCAGGTCATCGACTCCATGGGCGTCTTCTACAACAAGAAGATGTTCAAGGAGGCCGGCGTCGAGGTTCCGAAGACGATCGACGAGCTGAAGACCGTCTCGAAGAAGATCAAGGAAAAGACCGGCAAGACCGGCTTCTACCTGCGCGGCGACGACGCGTACTGGTTCCTGTCCTTCCTCTACGGGGAGGGCGGCGACATGGTCAACGCCACCGACAAGACCGTCACCATCGACAACGCCGCCGGCGTCAAGGCCATGAAGGTCGTCAAGGACCTCGTGGACTCCGGTGCCGCGAAGACCGACGCGACGGACGGCTGGGAGAACATGCAGTCGTCCTTCAAGGACGGCAAGGTCGCGATGATGATCAACGGCCCGTGGGCCGTCGCCGACACCTACGCCGGCAACGAGTTCAAGGACAAGGCCAACCTGGGTGTCGCCCCGGTCCCGGCCGGCTCCACCGCGCAGGGCGCCCCGCAGGGCGGTCACAACCTGGCCGTCTACGCCGGTTCCAAGAACCTCGACGCCTCCTACGCCTTCGTCGACTACATGACCTCCGTCAAGACGCAGGCCCAGGTCACCAAGGAGCTCAACCTGCTGCCGACCCGTACCTCCGCCTACGCCGAGGAGTCCGTGGTCGACAACGAGATCGTCGGCTTCTTCAAGCCGGTCGTCGAGAGCGCCGTCGAGCGCCCCTGGATCCCCGAGACGGGCAGCCTCTTCGCCCCGCTCGTCACCGAGTACACCAAGGTCCTCACCGGCCAGACCTCCCCGGAGAAGGCCGTCAAGACGACCGGCGACTCCTACCGCAAGCTCCTCAAGGGCTGGAAGTAACTCAGGAAGGCAGGCCGGCTGATGGCTGTCCACACCAGCCAGTCGGTGGCGAAGGCCGCGGGCGACGACATCGTCGCCCGCGGCCGGAGCCGCGGTACTGGTAACCCCAAGCCCCCGGGCAGGATCCGGCGGACTCTGTCGACGCACTGGTACGCCTGGACCATGGTCGCGCCCGTCGTGATCGTGATCGGCGTGATCATCGGATACCCGCTGGTCCGCGGCATCTACCTGTCGCTGACCGACGCCAACGAGCGCAACGTCGAACGGTCCATCGGTGTCAACCACATCCCCGCGACGTACAAGTTCGTGGGCCTGGACAACTACACCGATGTGCTCACCGGCAACGAGTTCCTCGGCACTCTCGGGTGGACCCTGGTGTGGACGGTCTCCTGTGTGGCCATCACCTTCGCCCTCGGCATGGCCCTCGCCAACATGCTCAACCGCAGGATCGCCGGGCGCTCCGCCTACCGGATGGCGCTCATCCTGCCCTGGGCCATCCCCGGCTTCGTCTCCGTCTTCGCCTGGCGCTTCCTCTACAACGAGGACCGGGGGCTGCTCAACAGGATCCTCTCCGGCGGCGGATTCGACGGCATACCCTGGCTGAACGACCCCACCTGGGCCAAGTTCTCCGTCATCGCCGTCAACGTGTGGCTCGGCGTGCCGTTCATGATGGTCGCTCTCCTCGGCGGCCTCCAGTCCATCCCCAGCGAGCACTACGAGGCCGCGGAGATGGACGGCGCCACCGCCTGGCAGCGCTTCCGCCACATCACGCTGCCCGGACTGCGCCCCGTCTCCACGACGGTGATCCTGCTCTCCACCATCTGGACCTTCAACATGTTCCCGGTGATCTTCCTGCTGACCAGCGGCGGACCCGGCGACGCCACCCAGATCCTGGTGACGCAGGCCTACAAGTTCTCCTTCGAGATCAGTCCGCGCGACTTCGCGCTCTCCTCCACCTGGGGCGTGCTGATCCTCGTACTCCTGATGGTCTTCGCCGCGATCTACCGGCGAGTCCTCCGCACCCAGGGAGATGACTGGTGACCACGGCCCCCGCCCCCTCCGCGCGCCACTCCGCGCCCAAGGTCCGGCTGCGCGGCGAGCGTTCGCCGCTGGCCTCCACCGCGCTGCACCTGACGCTCATCGTCGCGTCCGTGATCGCCGTCTTCCCCGTGCTCTGGGTGCTGCTCACCTCGCTGAAGCCCGCCGCGTACGCGACCACCACGGACTTCTTCAAAGAGACGACGTTCGAGAACTACACGAACCTGCTCCAGAACACGAAGTTCCTGACCTGGTTCGGCAACTCCGTGGTCGTCGCGGGCCTCACCACCCTGGCCGGCGTCATCGTCTCCGCCTCCACCGGCTACGCGGTCAGCCGCTTCCGCTTCCCCGGCAAGCGCGGACTGATGTGGACGCTGCTGGTCACCCAGATGTTCCCGGTCGCCGTCCTCATCGTGCCGATCTACAACATCATGGCGGGCATGGGCCTGCTGAATAAGCCGACCGGTCTGGTCATCACCTACCTCACCATCTCGGTGCCGTTCTGCGCCTGGATGATGAAGGGCTTCTTCGACACCATCCCGCGCGAGATCGACGAGTCGGGCCAGGTCGACGGCCTCACCCCGTTCGGCACGTTCTGGCGGCTCATCCTGCCGCTGGCCAAGCCCGGCCTCGCCGTCACCGCGTTCTACTCCTTCATCACCGCCTGGGGCGAAGTGGCGTACGCCTCCGCCTTCATGGTCGGCGAGGACAACCTCACGCTCGCGGGCGGACTCCAGCTGTTCGTCAACCGGTACGGGGCCCAGTGGGGCCCGATGACCGCGGCGTCCGTGCTGATCGCGATACCCGCGGCCCTGGTCTTCCTGTTCGCACAGAAGCACCTGGTCACCGGCATGTCCGCCGGAGCCGTCAAGGGCTGATTGTCCGCAGCGCACGGCCGTACGACCCGCACGCACCAGTCACGGTGGCGCCGGCATCCCGACCCGGTCCCGGCGCCACCCCCCACCCAGACACCCCAGGGACGACATGACCCAGCACCTCGCTGCCCCCTCCACCGGCACGTCCGACGACGCCCCGGGCCACCGCACCGGCTGGTGGCAGGACGCGGTGATCTACCAGGTCTATCCGCGCAGCTTCGCCGACGGCAACGGCGACGGCATGGGCGACCTCGCAGGCGTCACCGCCCGGCTCCCCTACCTCAAGGACCTCGGCGTCGACGCGGTGTGGCTCAGCCCCTTCTACGCCTCCCCGCAGGCCGACGCGGGCTACGACGTCGCCGACTACCGGGCGATCGACCCCATGTTCGGCACCCTGCTGGACGCCGACGCCCTGATCCGGGACGCCCATGACCTGGGCCTGCGGATCATCGTCGACCTGGTGCCCAACCACTCGTCCGACCAGCACGAGTGGTTCAAGCGCGCGCTCGCCGAGGGCCCCGGCTCCGCGCTGCGCGATCGTTACCACTTCCGCCCCGGCAAGGGCGTCGACGGCGAACTCCCGCCCAACGACTGGGAGTCCATCTTCGGCGGCCCGGCCTGGACCCGCACCACCGGCCCGGACGGGACCCCCGGCGAGTGGTACCTCCACCTCTTCGCCCCCGAGCAGCCCGACTTCAACTGGGAGCACCCGGCCGTCGCCGACGAGTTCCGCTCGATCCTGCGCTTCTGGCTCGACATGGGCGTCGACGGCTTCCGGGTCGACGTCGCGCACGGTCTCGTCAAGGCCGAGGGACTGCCCGACCTGGGCACGCACGACCAGCTCAAGCTGCTCGGAAACGATGTCATGCCGTTCTTCGACCAGGACGGTGTGCACGCGATCTACCGCAGCTGGCGCACCATCCTCGACGAGTACCCGGACGCCATGGCGCCCGAAGGGCCTTCCCCGAAGGGGCGGCGGACGACGGGCGGGCGCATCGCGGTCGCCGAGGCCTGGACACCCACCGTCGAGCGCACCGCCAACTACGTGCGCCCCGACGAGATGCACCAGGCCTTCAACTTCCAGTACCTGGCCACCGCCTGGGACGCCGCCGAGCTGCGCGCGGTCATCGACACCTCGCTGAACGCCATGCGCCCGGTCGGTGCCCCCACCACCTGGGTGCTCTCCAACCACGACGTCACCCGGCACGCCACCCGGTTCGCCAACCCGGCGGGCCTCGGCACCCAGATCCGCACCGCGGGCGACCGCGAGCTGGGTCTGCGCCGGGCCCGCGCGGCCAGCCTGCTGATGCTGGCGCTGCCCGGCTCCGCCTACGTCTACCAGGGCGAGGAGCTCGGCCTGCCCGACGTCACCGACCTGCCCGACGAGGCCCGCCAGGACCCCTCGTTCTTCCGGGCCGAGGGCCAGGACGGATTCCGCGACGGCTGCCGCGTCCCGATCCCGTGGACCCGCGAAGGCAGCTCGTACGGCTTCGGCGAGGGCGGCAGCTGGCTGCCGCAGCCCACCGGCTGGGGCGAGCTGAGCATCGAGGCCCAGACCGGCGCGGCCGGCTCCACCCTGGAGCTGTACCGGGCCGCGATCGCCGCACGCCGGGTGCACCCCGGACTCGGCGCCGGGACCGACGTGGAGTGGCTGGACGCCCCCGAGGGCCTGCTGGTCTTCGGCCGTCCCGGTTTCGTCTGCACGGTGAACACGACGGGCGCCCCGGTCCGCATCCCCGTACGCGGCACCGTCCTGCTGTCCAGCACCCCGGTCGCCACCGACGGCGCCGAGATCGAGCTGCCGGCCGACACCACGGTGTGGTGGACGGTGTGAGTGTTCCCCTGCCGCGAGGCCCCGGGACGGGCGGCGCGCTGCGGCTGTCGGACATCGCCGGCCAGGCGTCCGTCAGCGAGGCGACCGTCAGCCGGGTGCTCAACGGCAAGCCGGGCGTCGCGGACATCACGCGTCAGCGGGTGCTCGCGGCGCTCGACATCCTGGGCTACGAGCGCCCGGTACGGCTGCGGCAGCGCAGCGCCGGGCTGATCGGACTGGTGACGCCCGAGCTCACCAACCCGATCTTCCCGGCGTTCGCCCAGTCCGTCGAACAGGTCCTCGCGGGCCACGGCTACACACCGGTGCTCTGCACCCAGCTGCCCGGCGGCGCCACGGAGGACGAGCTCGTCGAGCAGCTCGTCGAACGCGGCGTCGGCGGCATCGTGTTCCTCTCCGGACTGCACGCCGACACCTCGGCCGACCCGGCGCGCTATGCCGCGCTCACCGACCGGGGTGTGCCGTTCGTCCTGATCAACGGCTACAACGAGCGGATCAGTGCCCCGTTCGTCTCGCCCGATGACAACGCCGCCGTGCGGATGGCCGTCGGGCACCTGGCCGAACTCGGCCACCGCCGGGTCGGTCTGGCCATCGGACCCCAGCGCTATGTGCCCTCCCGCCGCAAGCGGGACGGGTTCGTGGACGCCGCGGTCTCCCTGCTGGGCCTGGACCGCGCCGACGCCGAACTCCTGGTGTGCTCGACGCTGTTCAGCGTCGAGGGCGGCCAGGTGGCGGCCGGTGCGCTGCTGGACCAGGGGTGTACGGGCATCGTCTGCGGCAGCGACCTGATGGCGCTGGGCGTGGTGCGCGCCGCCCGGGACCGAGGGCTCGACGTGCCGCGTGACGTGTCCGTGGTGGGGTTCGACGACTCGCAGCTCATCGCGTTCACCGACCCGCCGCTGACCACGGTGCGCCAGCCCGTCCAGGCGATGGCGGCGGCCGCGGTGGGCGCGCTGCTGGAGGAGATAGGCGGAAGTCCCGTACAGCGCACGGAGTACGTGTTCCAGCCCGAGCTGGTGGTACGGGGGTCGACTGCGGCGCTGCGCAGCGCCTGAGGCGAGGGAATCGGGGCCGGGTCCGGAGGGGGGACCCGGCCCCGTCGTATGCCGGGCGGGGTGACCGCGGTGGCTGCCGGGCGGGCCGGGCGGTGGCTGTCGGGCGGGGTGGCAGCTGTCAGGCGGGCCGGGCGGTGGCGCGTTGCCGGCGCAGCATCAGGACGAGGCCGGTCGCGATCGCCAGGCCCAGGACGGCGAGCACCGCGCCCTTCACGACCGGGCCGTGCCAGCCGTAGTCGGCGGTGTAGGCGGCCTCGGCGTCCTTCGCGAGCCGGACACCGTCGATCCTGGCGGGCAAGGCATCACCGCGGCGGATCTCGACCGCGTCCCTCAGCTCGACGTTCCGCGCGGTGACGGTCCCGTCGGTGCTGGTGAAGGTGCCGGTCCAGGAGCAGGACTCCTTGCCGCAGGTGCGGTCGGTGGGGGCCAAGGCGCCCACGGGGCCCTCGCGCAGCGCTTCGCGGCCCTCGACGCCCTCGGCGGCCAGGCCGAGCCCGCCGCCCAGGGAGACGAGCAGCACGAAGGCCACGGCGGTACGGACGAGGACGCGCCCGCGCTTGGTCAGGGGGCGGTGGGTGCGCATGGGGCCTGAGCGTAGGCAGGAAACGGCAGCAGGTCCATGCCGGGCCCGAGACGGCAGAGGCTCCCTGCCGGTCCGTCACACGCAGGAGAGGCACCGGGAGTCGGCCCGGACGGGCCGGCGGGGAGTGTGACTCCAGGTGCCCCTCTTGTCGGTGACCGGCCCGGCCGGCCGGGCGCGTGGGGCCCGTGGGTGACGGGACCCCCGGCCGACCGGACCGGAGTCGGAAGAAACTTAACAGCGCTGCAATGTCTTGCGTAAGACCTTGCAGGAAGAAATCTCCAGTATTTCGGGGATGTGAGCAGGGAGTGTCCAAAGGGTTGACCGGAACCTGACGGGCTCGTACGGTCTCCCCGCGGCAAGGTTTGCATTCTTGCAGCAAGAACCTTCAGGAGCCTTGAGGGCAGGGCGCGTTGCCGTATGAGGCTGCGAGGCTTCGGGCCGCTTCGGATCGGAGGCAGCCCGGGGCCTCGGTACCGTCACCCGCATTTCCCCCACCGCAGGAGGAAACAATGGCCAGCAGACCCCTGTCTGCCGCGCTCGCCCTGATAGCCGGCGCCGCCGCTCTCGTGGTCCCCGCCACGAACGCCCAGGCCTCCGCCCCGGGCACCAAGGACGTCACCGCTGTTCTCTTCGAGTGGAAGTTCGACTCCGTCGCCAAGGCGTGTACCGACTCCCTCGGCCCGGCCGGCTACGGCTTCGTACAGGTCTCGCCGCCCCAGGAACACATCCAGGGCGGGCAGTGGTGGACCTCGTACCAGCCGGTCAGCTACAAGATCGCCGGACGGCTCGGCGACCGCACCTCCTTCGCCAACATGGTCAGCACCTGCCACAGCGCGGGCGTCAAGGTCGTCGCCGACTCGGTCATCAACCACATGTCGGCCGGTTCCGGCACGGGCACGGGCGGTTCCTCGTACACCAAGTACGACTACCCCGGCCTGTACTCGGTCAACGACATGAACGACTGCCAGTCGCAGATCAGCAACTACGGCGACCGCGCCAACGTCCAGAACTGCGAACTCGTCGGCCTGGCCGACCTGGACACCGGCGAGGAGTACGTACGCGGCAGGATCGCCGGTTATCTGAACGACCTGCTGTCGCTCGGCGTCGACGGCTTCCGCATCGACGCGGCCAAGCACATGCCCGCCGGTGACCTCGCCAACATCAAGTCCCGGCTGAGCAACTCCGGCGTCTACTGGAAGCAGGAGGCGATCTACGGAGCCGGCGAGGCGGTCTCGCCCGACGAGTACGCCGGCACCGGCGACGTCCAGGAGTTCCGCTACGCCCGCAGCCTCAAGCAGGTCTTCAACAACGAGAACCTCGCCAACCTGAAGAACTTCGGCGAGGGCTGGGGCTTCATGTCCTCCTCCAAGGCCGCGGTCTTCGTCGACAACCACGACACCGAGCGCAACGGCGAGACGCTGAACTACAAGGACGGCGCCAACTACACGCTCGCCAGCGTGTTCATGCTGGCCTGGCCCTACGGCTCGCCCGACGTGCACTCCGGCTACGAGTGGTCCGACAAGGACGCCGGCCCGCCCAGCGGCGGCACGGTGAACGCCTGCTACAGCGACGGCTGGAAGTGCCAGCACGCCTGGCGCGAGATCTCCTCCATGGTCGGCTTCCGCAACACCGCGCGCGGCGAGACCGTGACCAACTGGTGGGACAACGGCGGCGACCAGATCGCCTTCGGCCGGGGCTCCAAGGCGTACGTCGCGATCAACCACGAGGGCTCCTCGCTGACCCGTACGTTCCAGACCTCGCTGCCCGCCGGCGACTACTGCGACATCCAGTCCGGCAACGGCGTCACGGTCAACGGCTCCGGCCAGTTCACCGCCACGCTCGGCGCCAACACCGCCCTCGCCCTCCAGACCGGCGCCCGCACCTGCGGCGGCGGCTCCACCGACCCGACCGATCCGACCGACCCGGGAACGGGCACCAGCGGCGCCTCCTTCGGCGTCAACGCCACCACCCAGCTCGGCCAGAACATCTACGTCACCGGCAACCAGTCCGCCCTCGGCAACTGGAACCCCGGCAGCGCGCTGAAGCTGGACCCGGCCACGTACCCCGTCTGGAAGCTCGACGTGAGCCTGCCCGCCGGTACGTCGTTCGAGTACAAGTACATCCGCAAGGACGCGAGCGGCAACGTCACCTGGGAGAGCGGCGCCAACCGCACCGCCACCGTGCCGTCCTCCGGCAAGGTCGCCCTGACCGCCGACGTCTGGCGCGGCTGACCCCTCCGCCTGTCCGCGTGCCGCGCCGGGATCCTCCGGCGCGGCACCCGGCGCACCCTCGTCCCACATACAAGGAGACCCCGCCCGTGTTCCGTTCCACCCTGAGACGAGGAGCCGTCGCCGCGTTGTGCACGGCGCTGCTCCCGCTCGTGCCGGCGGCCTCCGCGTCCGCCGCGCCCAGACCGCCCGCCGCGCCGTCGGACGCGAAACTGGCGGCCACGCCCTCCCGTCACGACCTGACCCGCGAGCAGTTCTACTTCGTCATGCCCGACCGCTTCGCCAACGGCGACACCGGCAACGACAGGGGCGGGCTGACCGGTTCGCGGCTGGAGACCGGGTACGACCCCACGGACAAGGGGTTCTACCAGGGCGGCGACCTCAAGGGGCTGACCGACCGGCTCGACTACATCAAGGGGCTCGGCACCACCGCCATCTGGCTCGCCCCGATCTTCAGGAACCGGCCCGTGCAGGGCACCGGCAAGGACGCCTCGGCCGGCTACCACGGCTACTGGATCACCGACTTCACCCAGGTCGACCCGCACTTCGGCACCAACGCCGATCTGACGAAGCTGATCGAGCGGGCCCACCGCAAGGGCATGAAGGTCTTCTTCGACGTCATCACCAACCACACGGCCGACACCGTCGACTACGCCGAGAAGACCTACGGCTACAAGCCCAAGGGCGCCTACCCCTACCTCGACCGCGACGGCCGCCCCTTCGACGACGCCTCGGGCATGGCGAAGGTGGACGCCGGCTCCTTCCCGTACCAGCCGGTCACCACCGGCGGGAAGACGCCGGCCTGGCTCAACGACCCCACGATGTACCACAACCGGGGCGACTCGACCTATGCCGGCGAGTCCACCACGTACGGCGACTTCTCCGGGCTCGACGACCTGTGGACCGAACGGCCCGAGGTCGTCTCCGGCATGGAGAAGATCTACGAGAAGTGGGTCCGCGACTTCGACATCGACGGCTTCCGCATCGACACCGTCAAACACGTCGACATGGACTTCTGGACCCAGTGGGCCACCGCGCTCGACGCCTACGCGGCCGAGCACGGGCGCGAGGACTTCTTCATGTTCGGCGAGGTCTACTCCTCCGACACCGCGATCACCTCGCCCTACGTCACCCAGGGGCGGCTGGACGCGACGCTCGACTTCCCGTTCCAGGAAGCGGCCCGCCAGTACGCCTCGCAGGGCGCCCCGGCCTCGAAGCTCGCCGCCGTCTTCGGCGACGACTACCGGTACACCACCGACAAGGCCAACGCCTACGAGCAGGTGACCTTCCTCGGCAACCACGACATGGGCCGCATCGGCACCTTCCTCAAGCAGGACAACCCGAAGGCCGACGACGCGGAACTGGTCAGGCGCGCCCAGCTCGCCAACGAGCTGATGTTCCTCAGCCGGGGCAACCCCGTCGTCTACTACGGCGACGAGCAGGGCTTCACCGGCGCGGGCGGTGACAAGGACGCCCGCCAGACGATGTTCGCCTCGAAGACCGAGGACTACCTCGACGACGACGAACTGGGCACCGACCGCACCCACGCCTCCGACGCGTACGACACCCGCCACCCGCTCTACCGGTCCATCGCCGCCCTCTCCGAGCTGACCGCGAAGAACCCGGCCCTGCGCGACGGCGTCCAGACCGAGCGCTACGCCGAGGGCTCCGTCTACGCCTTCTCCCGCATCGACCCCGGCCACAGCAACGAGTACGTGGTCGCCACGAACAACGGCACCGAGGCGAAGACCGTCGAGCTGCCGACCGAGTCCGCCCGGATGGACTTCCGTACGCTGTACGGCGGTTCCGGTACGGTCCGCAGCGGCGCCGACAAGAGGATCACGGTCACCGTCCCGGCCCTGTCCAGCATCGTGCTGCGCGCCGCGAAGACCCTGGGCGCCCCCGCGGCCAGGCCCTCGATCACGCTGAAGGCACCGGCCGCCGGCGCCACCGGCACCGTCGAGCTCACCGCGGACGTCGACGGCGGCTCCCTCGACCGGGTCGTCTTCGCCGCCCAGACCGGCAACGGCGGGTGGACCACCCTCGGCACCGCCGACCACGCCCCGTACAAGGTCACCCAGACCATCGACGGCACCACCGCCGCCGGGACACCGCTGCGCTACAAGGCCGTGGTCGTCGACCGCACCGGCCGCACCGCGAGCGCGCTCGCCTCGTCCACCGCCGGACAGGCACCCGCCCCGGCCAAGCCCGTCGCCGTCGAACGCGACTACGCCGTCGTCCACTACAAGCGCGCCGACGGCGACTACGACGGCTGGCAGGCCAGGTCCGGCGAGACCACCGCCGCCTTCACCGGGCGCGACGCCTACGGAGCCTTCGCCTGGATCAAGGTCCCGGAAGGCGCCTCCTCGGTCCCGTACACCGTCGAGAAGTCCGGCACCGCCGACGGACCCGAGCGCGCCGTCGACCTCGCGAAGACCGGACAGGTCTGGATCGAGCAGGGCGCGGACGGACAGGCCGACACCGCCCCCGACGGCGCCTACCCGGCACCCGACACCACCAAGGCCGTCCTGCACTACTACCGGGCCGACGGCGACTACGACGGCTGGGGCCTGCACACCTGGACCGGCGCCAAGGAGCCGACCGACTGGTCCAAGCCGCTCCAGCCGGTGAAGAAGGACGCCTCGGGCCTCACCTTCGAGGTCCCGCTCGCCGACGGGGCCACCGCCCTCAGCTACATCCTGCACCGGGGCGACGAGAAGGACCTGCCCAGCGACCAGTCGCTCGACCTCGCCACCTACGGCCACGAGGTGTGGATGCTCGGCGGCACGGCCGGCTACCTGCTCCCGCAGACCGGCGGCGTCCCCACGCCCGACCTCACCAAGGCCGAGGCCCAGTGGATCGACGCCGACACCGTCGTCTGGAAGGTGAAGGCCACCGGGGCCACCAGCCAGCAGCTCGTGTACGCGCCGAGCGGCGGCATCTCCGTCGTCGACGGGGCCCTGACCGACGAGGGCCAGTGGCTGCGGCTCACCCCGTCCGCGCTGAGCGACGCGCAGAAGGCGAAGTACCCGCACCTCAAGGACTACCCGGCCTTCACCGTCGACGCCCGTGACCGCGACCGGGTCCGCGAGGCCCTGCGCGGCCAGCTGATCGCCACCCAGCGCGCCGCCAACGGCGCCCTGCTCGCCGCCACCGGCGTCCAGAGCGCCGGTGTGCTCGACGACCTCTACGGGGAGCGGGCGAGCGGCGCGGCCCTCGGCCCGGTCTTCCGGCACGGCACGCCCACGCTGTCCGTCTGGGCACCCACCGCCCGGACCGTCTCGCTCGAACTCGACGGCAGGAACGTCCCGATGCGGCGCGACGACCGCACCGGCGTCTGGTCCGTCACCGGGAAGAGGAGCTGGAACGGCAAGCCCTACCGGTACGTCGTGAACGTCTGGGCGCCCACCGTCCAGAAGCTCGTCACCAACAAGGTCACCGACCCCTACTCCACCGCCCTGACCACCGACTCCGCCCGGAGCCTCGTGGTCGACCTGGAGGACGGCAAGCTCGCGCCCAAGGGCTGGAGCGCTCTGGCCAAGCCCGCCGCCGTACCGCTGCGCGACGCCCGGATCCAGGAACTCCACATCCGCGACTTCTCCATCGCGGACCCCACCTCGAAGCACCCCGGCGAGTACCTCGCCTTCACCGACACCCGTTCCGACGGGATGAAGCACCTCAAGCAGCTCGCCGGCTCCGGCACCACCTACGTCCACCTGCTGCCCGCCTTCGACATCGGCACCATCCCCGAGAAGAAGTCGGACCAGCGGAAGCCGGCCTGCGACCTGTCCGTCTACGCCCCCGACTCCGAGGAACAGCAGGCCTGCGTGGCCAAGGCCGCCGCGAAGGACGCCTTCAACTGGGGCTACGACCCGCTGCACTACACCGTCCCCGAGGGCAGCTACGCCTCCGACCCCGACGGCACCAGGCGCACGGTCGAGTTCCGGCAGATGGTCCAGGGCCTCAACGGCGCCGGTCTGCGGACCGTCATGGACGTCGTCTACAACCACACCGTCGCCTCCGGCCAGGACGACAAGTCCGTGCTCGACCGGATCGTGCCCGGCTACTACCAGCGGCTCCTGGAGGACGGCACCGTCGCCACCTCCACCTGCTGCGCCAACACCGCGCCCGAGAACACCATGATGGGCAAGCTCGTCGTCGACTCGGTCGTCACCTGGGCCAGGGAGTACAAGGTCGACGGCTTCCGCTTCGACCTCATGGGCCACCACCCCAAGGCCAACATCCTGGCCGTCCGCAAGGCACTCGACGCGCTGACCCCCGCCAAGGACGGGGTCGACGGCAAGAAGATCATCCTGTACGGGGAGGGCTGGAACTTCGGCGAGATCGCCGACGACGCCCGCTTCGTCCAGGCCACCCAGAAGAACATGGCCGGCACCGGCATCGCCACCTTCTCCGACCGGGCCCGCGACGCCGTACGCGGCGGCTCCCCGTTCGACGAGGACCCCGGCGTCCAGGGCTTCGCCACCGGCCTCTACACCGACCCCAACACCTCCACCCACAACGGCACCGAGGCCGAACAGAAGGCCCGGCTCCTCCACTACCAGGACCTGATCAAGGTCGGGCTCACCGGCAACCTGGCCGACTTCACCTTCACCGACACCACCGGCACCACGGTCAAGGGCTCGGGCGTCGACTACAACGGCGCCCCGGCCGGCTACGCCGCCGCCCCCGGTGACGCCCTCGCCTACTCCGACGCCCACGACAACGAGACGCTCTACGACACCCTCGCCTTCAAGCTCCCGGCGGGCACCTCGGCAGCGGACCGGGCCCGGATGCAGGTCCTGGCCATGGCGACGGCCACCCTCTCGCAGGGTCCCTCGCTCTCCCAGGCCGGCACCGACCTGCTGCGCTCCAAGTCCCTGGACCGCAACTCCTTCGACAGCGGCGACTGGTTCAACGCCCTGCACTGGGACTGCCGTGCGGGCAACGGCTTCGGCCGAGGACTGCCGCCCGCCGCGGACAACGCGGCCAAGTGGTCCTACGCCGAGCCGCTGCTGACCAACACCGCGATCAGCCCCGGCTGCGCCCAGATCACCGGAGCCTCGGCCGCCTACCAGGACCTGCTCACCATCCGCGCCACGGAGAAGGACTTCGGCCTCTCCACCACCGGACAGGTGCAGTCCACGCTCTCCTTCCCGCTCTCCGGCAAGGACGAGACGCCCGGCGTCATCACCATGCGGCTCGGCGGGCTCGTCGTCGTCCTCAACGCGGCACCGGGCACCACCACCCAGCAGGTCACAGCCCTGGCCGGAAAGAACTACGCCCTGCATCCGGTCCAGGCGGCGGGTGCGGATCTTACCGTCAAGAAGTCGACGTACGAGCGGAGTTCGGGCAGTTTCACCGTTCCGGGGCGCACGGTGGCGGTGTTTTCACTGCGCTGACCGTATCGGGACTACCGTGTGGGCAAGCATGCCGGGGAGAGCCGTATCACCACCCTCCCGGGTACGCCCTTCCACTCCACCCGGCCGGTCCCGGCCCCCTCCTCCACGCACCGGCGTCGATCGCCTGCCGGTGCCGTGCGGGGCGCGGGGGCCGGGGCCGGCCGGCCCACCTGGTCAGCGACGGTGACGATGGCGAGCAACATTCCCGAGGAGACCACGAGTTTCGTCGGACGCGAGGCGGAACTCGACCGCATCGGACACTCGCTCGCCACCGGGCGGCTGACCACCCTCACCGGCACCGGCGGAGTAGGCAAGACCCGCTTGGCGGTCCGAGCGGCCGGGCGCGCGGAATCCAGGTACCGCGACGGTGTCCGCTGGGCCGACCTCTCGCCGCTCCAGGACGACGAACTCCTCCTGGCCACCGTCTCCGACGCGGTCGGGCTGATCTACCACACCCTGCGGATGCCCACCGACGTGCTGTGCGAATGGCTCGCGGACAAACAGCTCCTGCTCGTCCTGGACTCCTGCGAACACCTGCGCCCCGCCTGCGCGCACCTCCTCGGAGAAATCCTCACCACCTCGCCCGGGCTCACCGTCCTCGCCACCAGCAGACAGCCCCTGAACATGAAGGGCGAGCTGACCGTCGACGTGGAGCCGCTGCCCGTCGACGGCCCGGCCGACGCCCTCACCCTGTTCCGGGAGCGCGCGGCGGTCACCGCCCCTGGCACCTCCTTCGACGAGCCTGTCACCCTCGCGGCAGCCGACGAGATCTGCCGGCGCCTCGACGGGATCCCCCTCGCCATCGAACTCGCCGCCGCGGGCGTCGGACGCCGGAGCGCCCAGGAGATCGCCGGCCGGCTCGCCTCCCGCCTCGACGTGTTCGCCGACGCCACACTCAGGCCGCCGCGTCACCGCACACTGCGCACCACCATCGGCTGGTCCCACGAACTGTGCACCCCGCTGGAACGGCTGCTCTGGGCCCGGCTCGTCGTGCTGCGGGGCGACTTCGACGAGGAGACGGCCGCCGCCGTCTGCGCCGGGGGGCCGCTCACCCCGGACGCGGTCCCGGAAGCCCTGCGTGGTCTCGTCGCCAAGTCCGTCGTCGTCCGCGACGGCGACCGCCACCGCATGCTCGACACCCTGCGCGAGTACGGCCGGATGTGGCTCGCCGAACTCGGCGAGGAACGGGCCGCCGCCGACCGGCACGCCGACTGCTTCCTCCGGCTGGCCCGCGGCGCCCACGCGGGCTGGACCGGCGACGACCAGATCCTCTGGTACCACCGCATCGCCGAATCGCATGCCGACCTGTGCGCGGCCCTGGACCACCTGCTCGCCCACGACCCCGCCGCCGCCCAGGAGATGGCCGGCCGGATCGGCTTCTTCTGGTGCTGCTGCGGCCACCTCCCGCAGAACCGGGCCTACGCCCAGCGTGCCCTGGACGCCGGCCCGGCAGCCGGCCCGCACCGCACCCGGGTCCTGTGGGTGCTCGGCATGTGCGTCCTGCTCCAGGGCGATTACGCGGCCGCCGAGCGGATCGGCGAGGAGTGCGTACGGGCGGCGGCCGACGACGGCACCGACGAGGGGATTCTCGCCGCGGCCTATCTGCGCGGCCTCACCCATCTGATGACGGGCGAACCGGAGAAGGGGCTGCGTGAGGCCGACCGGGTCCGGCGCACCACCGGCGCGGCCACCCCGCTGGAGGCCGCCTACCGGCTGCGCTGCCACCTGATCACCATCTTCGCCCTGACCGGCCTCGGCCGTCTGGCCGAGGCGGCCGAGGCGGCCGTCGTCCTGCGCGCTGCCTGCGTGGCCAGGGACGAGTGCTGGACCCTCAGCTATGTCGACTACCAACTCGCCCTGATCGCCCTGCTCCAGGGCCGGGCCGAGGCGGCCGCCGGGCACGCCAGGTCCATGCTCACGGGCAAGCACCGGCTCCGCGACACCTTCGGTATCGCGCTCGGCCTGGACCTCCTGGCCGCCGCGATCGCCGCCCAGGGCGAGGGCGCCCGCGCCGCCCGGGTGTACGGCACGGGGCAGGTCTACTGGCGGATGGTCGGCCACCCCCACCGCGGCACCCCGGAGCTGGGCCCGCTGCGCGACGCCTGCGAACGCCAGGCCCGCGCGGCCGTGGGCGACATCGCCTATCTGCGCGCCTACGAACGGGGCCGCTCCGACAGCGCGGAGGCGGGTCTGGCCCTGGCGCTCCACGGCGAGCTGCTCAGATAGTGAATCCGGCTTGTGCGCCGTCCCCGGGCCGGGGAAGGGTGGGGGGCAGCCCTCAGGGATGATCACCACCCGCATCCCTCGTCCCGCGCCAGCCAGGAGACCGCCATGCCGCTGATCACCGTCGACTACTCCGCCGAACTCGACGAGACCTTCGACCGCACCGGCTTCGCCGGGGCACTGCACCCGCTGGTCGCCGAGACGGTCAGCACGAAGATCGCCGGCTGCAAGACCCGTTTCCGCCGGCTCGACGAGGCCGTGGTGGGGGACTCGCCCGGCGGCGACGTGATCGTGCACATCGACATCGCGCTGATACCGGGCCGCACCCCCGAGCTCCGGGCGAAGCTCGCGGAATCGGTGGTGGAGCTGCTGGCCGCGTACGTCCGGCCGGCCGACGGGCGGACCCCGTACCTGTCGGCCGAGACGCGCGACCTCGACCCGTCCCACCGCAGGAACTGACCTGGGCTCCCGCAGCCGCTGCTCGGGCACGGAACCTCGACCCGTCCCACGGCGGGAACCGATCGGCTTCCGCAGCCGCGGCGCGGGTACGGCAGGAGCTGATCGGCTACGGCAGCCGCTGCTCGGGCACGGCCGGCACGGCGGGCGCCAGCGAGGAGAGCCGCGCCAGCAGTTCTCCGAACGGCCCGTCCGCCGGCTCCTGCGCGAGGACCCGCAGCACGATGCCCGCCATCTCCTCGTTGGACGCGGCACTCACGGCAGCCAGCGCGGCGAAGTCGTGCACCAGCTGCAACTCCAGCTCCGCACGCGGAATCCTCCGTCCGTCCAGCCAGATCAGGGCCGTCGACTCGGCCAGCGACACCCAGGACCGGACGACCAACTCCAGCCGGGCCGGGGGATCCTCGACGCCGAGATGGGACAGGATCTGCGCGCAGGCCGCCTGGCGGACCTCGTCGATCATCGCGTTCGCCGTGGAGGAACCCACGGCCGGGCCGCCCCGCATCAGCGCGGCGAACCCCGGGCCGTGGTCGTCGACGAAGTCGAAGAACCGCCCCATCACCCGCAACAGCCTTACTCCCAGGGGGCCTTCGCGCGGTTCCCGGAAGCGGGTCGCCAGCTCGTCGGCCGCCCGTCGCAGCGCGGCCTCGTACAGGCTCTGCTTGCCCGGGAAGTAGTGGTAGACCAGCGGCCGGGAGATCCCGGCCGCTGCGGCGATCTCGTCGATCGACACCTCGTCCGGGGACCGGTGACTGAACAACTCCAGCGCGACGCCGATCAACTGCTGTCTGCGCTCCTCGACGCCCATCCTGCGCCGTACCCCGGTCGTCATGAGGAACAGGGTACCGACCTGCTCGGTCTACAGGTCCAGCACCAGCCGCCCGCCCCGGCACCGGGACACGCAGATCAGCATCGACTCGCTCCGCTCCGCGTCCGTCAGCAGGTCGTCCCGGTGCTCGATGTCGCCCTCCAGGACGGGTTGCCGGCAGGTCCCGCAGAAGCCCTGCTCGCAGGAGTACGTGAGGTGCGGCAGCTCGGCCCGTACGGCGGCGAGCACCGACTGCCCGGCCGCGACCGGCACGGTGCGGCCCGAGCGGCGCAGCTCCACCTCGAACGCCGACCCGGCGGCGTCCGCGCCCGACGCGGCGAACCGCTCCAGGTGCAGGGAGCAGCCGGCCGGGAGCGCGGCCGCGACCGCGTCCATCAACGGCTCCGGGCCGCAGCAGTACACCGCGGTCCCCTCGGCGGCGTCCTTGAGCGCGGAGGCCACGTCCGGGAGCCCTGCCTCGTCCTGCGGGACGACGGTGACCCGGCCTCCGTCGGCGCCCAGCTTCTCGATCTCCGCCAGGAACGGCATCGTCGCCCGGCTGCGGCCTCCGTACAGCAGCCGCCAGTCCGCCCCGGAGGCGGCGAGCGCGCGCAGCATCGGCAGGACCGGTGTGATGCCGATGCCGCCCGCCACGAAGACGTACGCGGGGGCTTCCGTCAGCGGGAAGCGGTTGCGCGGGCCGCGGACCTCGACCTCCCCGCCCTCGTGGAGCAGCGCGTGCACCTCGCGGGAACCGCCGCGCCCGTCCTCGACCAGCCGCGCCGCCACGGTGTACGTGCCGATGTCGGCCGGATCGCCGCACAGCGAGTACTGACGCACCAGACCGGACGGCAGCACGAGGTCCAGATGCGCGCCCGGCTGCCACGGCGGCAGGTCCTGACCCTCCAGCCGTAGCTGTACGACACCGTCCGCCGGTGTGGTCCGCTCGGTGATCAGCAGCCGCAGGCCGGTGGTGGAACGGCGCTGCGACCGGCCGGAGACCGGCTCCTCCAGCGCGGGCAGCGGCCACAGCGGGGACTTCTCGATGCGGCGGCGCATCGCCCGCCTGGCGAGCAGCGCCGCGCCGGCCACCACGGCGACGGTACGCAGACGGGGGTGGGGGAAGGACATCGTCAGCCGGCTTCCGTCGTACGGGCCTCGGCCGCGACCGCGGCGGGCGAGTGGGCGAGATATTCGACGGCCTGTGCCGTGCTGCCCTCCTGCGAGGGATGGTAACCACGGCTCAGATAGCGCGGGACGGACCGCAGCATCGAGGGGGTGCTGGGCAGCGTTCCCTGCCGGCCGCTGCGGTAGAACTGCCCGAAGGACGCCTTGCCGTCCAGCAGGGTCGGGTCGTTCTCCATGAAGAACCGGGCGCCGCGCTGCCAGAGGAAGGCCAGCGCGGTGAACGCGGTCGCCCAGGTCCGCACCCGCCGCCGGTATCCGCCGTCGACATGCATGAACACATCGAACGCGACCGAGCGGTGCTCGACCTCCTCCGCGCCGTGCCAGCGCAGCAGGTCCAGCATCGTGGGATCGGCGCCGCGCCGCTCCAGCTCATCGGCGTTCAGGATCCAGTCGCCGAGGAACGCGGTGTAGTGCTCGATCGCCGCGATCGTCGCCACCCGCTCCATCAGCCACCACGTGCGCGCCCGGCCCGGCGGCAGCGTCCGGTCGCCGAGCATCTTCTCGAAGAGCCAGTCGACCTGAGCGGTGTACGGGGTCGGGTCGAGGCCGAGCTTCTTCAGATGCGGGAGCACATCGTCATGCGCCTGGGAGTGCATCGACTCCTGACCGATGAACCCGATGACGTCCTGGCGCAGTTGTTCGTCGTGGATGTACGGGAGCACCTGGCGGTAGACGTGGATGAACCAGCGCTCTCCCGCCGGGAGCAGCAGATGGAGCACGTTGATGGTGTGCGTGGAGAACGGATCGCCCGGCAACCAGTGCAGAGGAGTCCTGTCCCAGGCGAAGGAGACCCGACGGGCCTTGAGCGGGGTTCGCTCCGACGCGACCGCCGCTGGCTGCGTGTTAGACATGTTGTCAATGTACTGAGGGGTAGGCCCGGGGGACAGGGGCGTGCGGGGAATTCCTGAACCCTCATCCGGCGTCCGCCCCCCGCGCACTTGGCGGAGTGCGTCCACGGAACCGCGCGAACTGCCGCACCGAGGCGCCGCCTCCGCACGCGTGGCACGGTGTCCCGCCTTCGCACGCGTGGCGCGGTGTCCCGCCTTCGCACGCGTGGCGCGGTGTCCCGCCTTCGCACGCGTGGCGCGGTGTCCCGCTCCCGGCGTGCTCAGCGCAGTGACCCGACCCGGCTGCCGTTCGCCAGCCGCCCGGTCAGCCGCGCCCGGTCGCCCGCCCCCGCCGGTACCGCGAGCAGCCGCCCCCGCGCCTGCCCCGCCACCCCGCCGGACGTGGTCAGCGAGGCGAACTGCGGGCTGCCCGCCGCGAGTACGTACCAGCGGCCGCCGCGCGACTTCCACAGCACACCCGCCAGCACCCGCGGGGACCGGGTCCCGCACTCCGGCGAGTCCTCGGCACGCGCGGCGACCACCCCGGGTGGCCCGCCGTTCCCCGACGGCCGCCCGGACGGGGCCTGGAACTGGGCGAGGACCCTGCTGCCGGTGCCCCGCCAGGTCTCCGCCCGGGTGCACAGCCACTGGGCCGTGCCGTTCCCCTCGGGCAGCGGCTGCGACGCGTACCCCCAGGAGTTCACCGTGCGCACCCCGTGCGAGCGCAGGGACGGCAGCAGACAGGCGGTCCGCGCCCAGCTCGCGTACTCCGCTCGCCCCGAGACGTCGTGCGGCCGCGCCGGAGGGCCCGAGGTCAGCCGGGCCGGGGCGAGTTCACCGAGATCCGTCAGCAGCCGGACCGTTGTGTCGTCGCCCAGCTCGACGGCAGGCCAGGAGCGGCAGCCGGGTGCGGTCGCGGGGCTGCCGGTCTCGGGTCCGGCCGTCGCCCCGGTCATCGGCCCGGCCACCGGGCCGGTCACCCCGTCGGCGGAGCGGTGCAGCACGCGAGGCGCCCGGTCCGGGGCGAGGAGATCCCGGACCCGTGCCCGCCGGACCCAGGGCGCCGTCAGATAGCGGACCGCGCCCCCAGCCCTTTCCACGACCAGGGCGCCCGCCGACGTCATGTCCGCCCCGTCGACCCGGGCGAAGTCGAGAGCCGCGCCCTCGGACGGGTCGGCGTCACGGGGCTCCGCGTACCGCACGACCCGCAGCCCGTCGTAGAACAGCACGACCGAGGACGCGCCCACCTCGCCCGCGTACAGCAGCTGCGCCGCCCCCGTCGGAGGTCCCTGCGGTGTCCGGGGCGTCGCCGACGTCCGGACACCGCCGCCCGGCCGCGCCCACACCCGCAGCGCCCGCCGCAGCAGCCGGGTGTCCTCGGTGCGATCGCCCCGGGTGGGCCAGGCGCTGAAGTCGGTACGCGACGAGCGCTGCCAGAACGTCGCGGACACCATGCGCAACGCCCCTGGATCCAGGGCCTCTTCGGCCGCCGGATTGCGCGCGTACAGCGGCGCCGACAGGCCCCCTCGCCCCCAGCCCCCGCCCGGCAGGGCGAGCAGCGCCCCGCACACCAGCAGAGCGGCGACACCTGCAACGGCCGCCCGGGCGTACCGGCGGCGGCGCGGCAGATCCGGTGGCCGGGCCTGGAGCGAACAGGGGTCGAAGCCGGGTGAGGCCAGCAGCGCGTGCGGGGCCGGCAGCCCGTCCGCCTCCATCAGCGCCCCGTGCGGGTCGGCCACCCCCGCCTCGGACAGCACCCGCCGGACCTCGCCGTCCGCCATCCCCTCCAGGCCGCGCAGGACGAGAGCGGCCCGAGCCGCGCCGCTGACCGCCGAAAGGCGCTGTTCCAGGGCCAGTTCATCGGCGCCGCCGGAGTGCGGGAACAGCCGCAGCCCCCAGGCCAGTGGCAGCACGGCCGGAAACCGGCCACGACGCGGCCGGCGCCGCAGACACGACGGCCGCCCCGCCGCCAGCGCGCCCCGCAACACCTGCCGACGGACGTACGCGTAGCCCGGATCGGGCTCCTCCGCGCGGCCGGGAAGGCGGGGCGGCGGAACGGTACCGCCGTCCGCGGCCCCGGCCCTGCGCGCCGCCAGCAGGGACCGCTGGGCCAGCGCGTGGGCCGCGAGCACCCGCCGGTCGCGGCTCAGCGAGTGCGGCAGGACGAGATAGCCGAGCCGGGCCAGCCGCGGGTAGTGCTCGACGAGCGCGGTCTCGGACTGCTCCGCAGCGAACCGGGGGGCGGCTGACGGTACCTCTGGCAGTGGGCGCACGTTCAGCAGAACGAGCGAATCGTGCGATGGTCACCCAGGGGGAGCGGCACCGGCCCGCCCGGCCTTCTTCCGTGACCGCCTCGGAGCAGTCGACGGTGGAGGTGAGGCGATGACCGCCCGGTTGGCCGGGTGGAGCGTTTCCTGCGCGATGTGCGTCCCATGGAACTGCTCGGAACGCGGGCTTCATGGGGGAGGCGGATGAGGTTCCCTACGGCGTCGATGCGGGGCCCGGTCGGCGAGTGGGGAGAGTCGTCGCGGTGAAGGATCAGGCGAACTGGGCCAGATGGGGATCGACCGGCGCCGCGGTCATCCGGTTGGCCAGGGTCGACATGGTGTAGGCGCCGATACCCAGGACCACTTCCAGCGCGTTGCGGGAGGTGTATCCCTGCGCCTGGAAGGACTGGAGCGTCCCGTCGTCGACCGCTCCGCTCTTCTCGATGGCCGACAGGGTGAACTGCCTCACCGCCTCCAGGCGTTCGTCCGGCGGTGGGCTTCCGTCCCGCAGCGCGGCGATGACGTCCGCGTCGGCGCCGAGGGCGGTGAGCTTCGCGGTGTGCATGGCCACACAGAGGTGGCAGCCGTTGCGGTCGGCCATCGTCATGATCACGGTCTCCCGGGACAGCGGGTCCAGGCTTGTCGCCTCGAAGAGCGCGCTGGTCTTCAGGAAGCCGTTCAGCAGCTCCGGGGACAGGGCGAGCCGGGCGACGGCGGACGGCAGATAGCCCTGCTTCGCCGTCACGGCCGCCATGGCGGGACGGGCGGCGACGGGGGCGGATTCGAGGGTGTGGTCGGGGAACGCGGACGCGGGCATGGGTGACCTCTCGCGATAAACTCGACAACGTGATTGACGAAAAAGTCAACCAGGTTGTCGAGTTCCGCAATGGCTGAACGTGGCGCGGAGGACGGTGCGGGCTTCGAGCTGCCCTTGCTCCTGTTCGCCGGATTCCGGTCGGTCATCGACGAGTTGCACCGCGAGCTGGCCGGGCAGGGGCATCCCGAGATGCGGGCCGCGTACGGCTACGCGCTCCAGGCCGTGGGTCGTGACGGGGCGACGGCCAGCGAGATCGGCCGGCGGCTGGGGGTCTCCAAGCAGGCCGCGGGCAAGACCGTCGAAAAGCTCGAAGGGCTCGGTTACGTCGAGCGCGTCGACGATCCGCAGGACGGCCGCCGCGAGCTGGTCCGGCTGGCTCCGCGCGGGATCGACGTACTCGCGCGGTCCGCCGAGGGCTTCGAGCGGGTGCGGGGCGAGTGGGTCCGGGTGCTGGGGGCCGAGCGGGTCCGGGACATGGAGGCCGGCCTGCGTGCCATGGCCCCCGCGGATGCCTTCCGACTCGATACGGCGGCCTGGTTCAACGGGTGAACGGACGGGCAGGACTTGGACTTTGCGGATGAGAGATAGGACGTATGTGGCAAGTGCCCTTCCTGGTGGCCACCGCTTGCGGCAATATGCACGCGTCGGCACCCGAGAGATCCGACCACTCGTGGTCGCGAATGGGAGGGAACCATGGCACGACGCACCCATGTACTCAGCGCGCTCGCACTGGCGGCGGCCGCCGCGCTCATCCCCGTACAGGCCACGGCGCAGCAGTCCGCGCCCCAGCGGTCCGTTCCCCCATGGCCCGCTTCCCGGCAGCCCGTTTCCCAGCAGTCCGGATCCCCGCTGTCCGCCTCGCCCGCCGCCCCGTGCGGTACGCCCGTGAGGCCCGCCTCGCAGATGACGGTCGAGGCCTGTGACAGCCCCGCGCGGATCATCGAGAAGGCGGCGAACGTCATCCCCACGGCGGGTCAACTGGCCTGGCAGCAGCGGGAGGTCACCGCATTCACGCACTTCGGGATGAACACCTTCACCGACCGCGAGTGGGGTTCCGGCACCGAGGACGAGAAGCTGTTCGCGCCGGAGAGCATCGACGCCGATCAGTGGATGCGCGCCTACAAGGCGGCCGGCGCCGAGCAGGTCATGCTCACCGTCAAGCACCACGACGGCTTCGTCCTGTACCCGAGCCGCTACACCGACCACTCGGTCGCCCTCAGCCCCGGCAGCCCCGATGTCGTCGCCGCCTATGTGAAGGCCGCGCGCAAGGCCGGTCTGAAGGTCGGTCTCTACCTCTCGCCCTCCGACGGCGCCGAACTCCCGCACGCCTGGCACGCCGAGTGGGTCGAGAAGATCCGGGCCAGGCAGGCCGAGGGCGAACCGCTGAGCCTGCCCGAGCGGATGGCGCTGGAGGACGGCGACCGCGCCCCCGCCGGCCAGGGCCGCTTCGGCAACGGCAGCGCCGTGACCGAACGCACGATCCCCACCCTCGTCCCCGGCGACGACCGCGCCGCCCGGGTGAGGAGCGGCAAGCTGCCGACCTTCGAGGTGAAGGCCGACGACTACGACGCGTACTACCTCAACCAGCTCTACGAGATCTTCACCCAGTACGGCCCCGTCGAGGAGCTCTGGCTCGACGGCGCCAACCCGTGGTCGGGCTCCGGCATCACCCAGAAGTACGACGTCAAGCAGTGGTTCGACATGGTCAGGGCGCTTTCACCGAACACGGTCGTCTTCCAGGGCCCGCAGGGCGTCCGGTGGGTCGGCAACGAGTCGGGCACCGCCCGCGAGACCGAGTGGAGCGTCACCCCGCACGCCACCGACCCCTGGACCGGGCTCGGCGGCCTTCCCCATGACTCGACGGACGCCGACATCGGCTCCCGGGCCAGGATCCTCGGCCCCGACGTCGGCTACCTCCAGTGGTACCCGGCCGAGGCCGACGTCTCCAACCGGCCCGGCTGGTTCTACCACGAGAACGAACAGCCCAAGACGGCCGCACAGTTGATGAACCTGTACGAGAAGAGCGTCGGCCGCAACGCCTCGCTCCTGCTCAATGTGCCGCCCGCGCCCGACGGCCGGATCGCCGAGGCGGACGTGGCGTCACTGACCGCCTTCGGCGACGCGGTGCGCCGGATCTACGGCACCGACCTGCGCGGCCGCGGTCCGGGCCCGTACACCTTCGACCGGGTGGCCGTCCGCGAGGACATCCGGCACGGTCAGCGGGTCGAGCGGTTCGCCGTGGAGGCCCGGACCGACGGGACCTGGCGGCGGATCGCCGAAGGCACCACCATCGGCCACGAGCGCATCCTGCCGCTGCCGGAAGCCGTCACCGCGACCGCCGTCCGCGTCAAGGTGCTGGAGTCCAGGGCGAAGCCGTACCTGGGCGCCACCACGCTGCACCTCACCACCACGCCGACCGGTTCCTGACCGGCCCCGAGCCCGCGCGTCCGGACCGGCCCCGAGCCCGCGCGTCCGGACCGGCCCCGAGCCCGCGCGTCCGGACCGGCCCCGGCCCGGTCCGGACGCGCGTCCGCGCAGCACGGCCCTGCGCCGCAGTACGCGCGTCCGCGCAGCACGCCCTCCCCGCACGCGGGACGCGCGTTCCCGCGGTGCGTCCTATCCCCGGTCCAGATATGCGAGCACCGCGAGCACCCGGCGGTTGTCGTCGTCGGACGGCGGCAGACCGAGCTTCCCGAAGATGTTCGAGGTGTGCTTGGCCACCGCCCGTTCGGTGATCACCATCTGCGAGGCGATCGCCCCGTTGGAGCGCCCCTGGGCCATCAGCTCCATGACCTCCCGCTCCCGGGGCGTCAGCCCGCCCATCGGCTTGTCCTGCGCGCGCCGCGACAGCAGCTGCGAGATCACCTGCGGGTCCATCGCCGTGCCGCCCGCCGCGACCCGGCGTACCGCGTCGATGAACTGGTCCGCGTCGAACACCCGGTCCTTGAGCAGGTAGCCGATCGCCCCGTTGCCGTCCGCCAGCAGCTCGCGCGCGTACAACTGCTCCACGTGCTGGGAGAGTACGAGCACCGGAAGCCCCGGCCTGGCCTGCCGCGCCGCGAGGGCGCACTGCAGGCCCTCGTCGGTGTGGGACGGCGGAAGCCGGACGTCGACCACGGCGACATCCGGCTTCAACTCGGCAAGGGCGCGGGTGAGTTCGGGCCCCGTCTCGACGGCGGCCGCGATCTCGAAGTCGTACGCCTCCAGCATGCGCACCAGGCCGTCGCGCAACAGGAAGAGATCTTCGGCTAGGACAACTCGCAAGGGATCTCCATGGTCACCATGGTGGGACCGCCCGCGGGGCTGCTGACGGCCATGATGCCGTCGAATGTACCGAGCCGGCGTTCGATGCCGCTCAGGCCGGAGCCCCCCGTGGCCACCGCGCCGCCCTTCCCGTTGTCCGTGACCGAGATGCGCAGCATCCCGTCGATGTGCTGGAGGTCCACCCAGATCCGGTCCGCGCCCGAGTGCTTCGCCGCGTTCGTCAGGGTCTCGCTCACCGCGAAGTACGCGGCCGACTCGACCGGTGCCTCGGCCCGGCCGCCCAGCTCCACGTCCACCTCCGACGGGATCGGCATCCGCAGCGCCAGCGCCCTGACCGCGTCCCCGAGACCGCGCTCGGCGAGGACCGGCGGGTGGATGCCCCGCACGAGATCGCGCAGCTCGGTCAGGGCTTCGGCGGAGGACGCGCGGGCCGTCGCCAGGAGCCGCTTGGCCTGGGCCGGATCCTTCTCGATCAGTGCCTCGATCGTGCCGAGGTTCATGCCCATGGCGACCAGCCGGGCCTGCGCCCCGTCGTGCAGATCCCGCTCGATGCGCCGCAGTTCGCCGGCGGCGGTGTCGACCGCCTCGTGCCGGGTCTCGGTCAGCCGGTCGATGCGCCGGGCCAGTTCCTGCTCGTGCGTGGGGGCCAGCACCGAGCGGGCGAGGAGGAAGTGGGCCCGCAGCAGCCGCTCGCCGAGCAGCACCCCGGTCGCGAAGAACACCACTCCGAGCGCGGCGGCGGCCAGCCCGGACGCCTGGCTGTCCACGGGGACGAACGCGTACCAGTACCGGTCGTCCGTGAAGACCCGCCACAGCCCCGCCGCCAGGACGAAACCCTCCACCGGATAGACCATCAGCGCCGACGCCAGGACCGCCAGCACATAGCCGGCCGTCATGTCGACCAGCAGCCACTGGATGTCCCGCCAGGTCGCCGGGTCCTTCAGCATCAGTGTGGTGCGCTCCACCTGCCCGGTGAACCCGCCGCGCACGTCCTTCGGCAGTGGCCGGTACGGAACGGGGATACGGACATCCGACCAGGTGACGGCCAGCAGCCGGCGCTGATTGGCATGGGCGCGGACCGCCGTCAGCACCCACGGGGTGGTCACGAGGCCGATGCCCAGCGGGATGAAGGCGATCGAGAGCACCGCCAGCACGAACAGGGTGATCGATCCGGCCAGCGCGGCGACCGACAGCACCACCCCACGCCCCGCGGCCAGCATCGCCGCTTTCACCCGTCCCCGTGTCGCGTTCATCCTGATCCCTCTCCCGTCGCCGAGCCGGCGCCTGTCCGGCCGTGATCCGCCGGACACTCCCCGGCGGGGCCGCCGTCCCGGCCCCGGTCCGTACCCAGTCTGACCCGCTGCGGGACCAGGGCGTCAGCCGTCCCGCCACCGGGTGGGGGGTGTACCTACCACCACCCCGTGACCTCGCCCCGTGTCGCGCGGAGTGGGGGCTTCGACGGCTGGGGCGGCGGGGCCGGAATTCCTAGATTCGGGGGAGTCAGGTCCGGCTACGTCTACACCAGGGGGCGAACAACGCCATGAGGCGGAATCTCGCGGCACGTATCGGCGTGTGGAGCACGCACCATCGCAAGACGGCCATTCTCGGCTGGCTGCTCTTCGTCGTCCTTGCCGCGGGCATCGGCGGCGCCTCGGGCATGGTCGAGATGACGAACGCGGAGAACGGCGCCGGCGACTCGGCGCGCGCCGAGCAGATCCTCTCCGACGCCGGGCTCGGCCACCGGGCGGGCGAACTCGTCATGGTGTCGTCGACGGAGCCCGACGGCTGGCGTACGGCGGCGAAGGAGCTCTCCGCCGCCCTCGGCAGGACCGGCGAGGTGACCGGCCTCGCGGAGCCCGTCGCCTCCGAGGACGGCAAGGACGCGCTGATCACCTTCGAGATGAAGGGCGACGCGGCCACCTCCGCCGACCGGGTGCAGCCCGTCCTGGACGCCGTGGCCGGGGTCCAGGAGGACCGGACGGACGTCACGGTCCACCAGTTCGGCGAGGCCAGCGCCGGGAAGTGGCTCGGCGATCTGCTCTCCGAGGACTTCAAGAAGGCCGAGTTCACCGCCGTACCCCTGGCGCTCGGCATCCTGCTGGTCGCCTTCGGGGCCGTCGTCGCGGCCCTGCTCCCCGTAGGACTCGCGCTGACCGCGTGCCTGGCGGCCTTCGGTCTGCTCTCGCTCGCCAGCCACCAGCTGCACCTCTTCCAGACCACGTACTCCGTGATGTTCCTGATGGGCTTCGCCGTCGGCGTCGACTACTGCCTGTTCTACCTGCGCCGTGAACGCGACGAGCGGGCCGCGGGGCGCGATGCCGAGACGGCGCTGCGCATCGCCGCGGCGACCAGCGGCCGGTCGGTGCTCGTGTCGGGGCTGACCGTCATGGTCGCGATGGCCGGCATGTTCCTGTCCGGACTCCTGCTGTTCAAGGGCTTCGCCCTCGCCACGATCATCGTCGTGTTCATCGCGATGATGGGCTCCGTGACGGTCCTGCCCGCACTGCTCTCCTGGCTGGGCGACCGGACCGGCGCCGGACGGGTGCCGCTGCTGAACCGCCGTCACAGGCGGGGCGGGAAGGAGAGCGGCAGGATCGCCGGGAAGCTGCTGCGGCCCGTCCTGGCCAGGCCGAAGTTCTTCGCCGCCGCCTCGGTCGTCGTGCTGCTGGTGCTTGCCGCGCCCGCCCTCGGCATGAGGACCGAGTCGCTCGGTCTGGAGAAGCAGTTCGGATCGGACTCCCGGCTCTCCGTCGCCTACCGCCACATCAACGAGACGTTCCCCGGCGGCCCCGCCCCCGCCCAGGTGGTCGTCGAGGCGGACGACATCGGGGCACCCGCCGTACGCGAGGCACTCGCCGGCTTCGACAAGGTGACCGTCCACCGGGACCGGAACGTCGCGGAGATCGAGGTGCCGCTGCCCGACGGCAGGGCCGGCCTGACCGAACTGCGGGAGGACCGGCTGCCCGCCGCGTTCGACGGCACGGGCGCCCATGCCTACGTCACCGGTGAGGTGGCCGGGTCCGTGGACTTCAACGACCAGCTGAAGCGCGGCATCGCGCCCGTCTTCCTCTTCATCACCGCCGTGACCTTCCTTCTGATGCTGTTCTGCTTCCGCAGCTATGTCATCGCCGTGACCTCGATCCTGCTCAACCTGCTCTCGGTGGCCGCCGCGTACGGCGTGATGACCGCCGTGTTCCAGCACGGCTGGGGCGCCTCGCTGATCGGTTCGGAGGGGGTCGGCGCGATCGAGTCCTGGATGCCGCTGTTCGTCCTCGTGGTCCTGTTCGGACTCTCGATGGACTACCACGTCTTCGTGGTCTCCCGGATCCGCGAGGCCCACGGCCGGGGACTGACCACCCGGGCCGCGATCGACGAGGGCATCCGGCGCACGGCCGGCGCGGTGACCGGTGCGGCCGTGATCATGGTGGCGGTGTTCGCGGTCTTCGGGACGCTGTCGATGCAGGACATGCAGCAGATGGGCGTCGGCCTGGCCGTCGCGGTGCTGCTGGACGCCACCGTCGTACGGATGGTCCTGCTGCCCGCCGTCATGGCGCTGCTCGGCGAGCGGAACTGGCGCACCCCGCGCGCCCTGCGCCGCCTGCCGGACCTGAACCACGGCGAGCCGGAGCCGGAGCGCGCGGGGGAAGCGGCCCCGGTGATGCGCGGCTGACCCCGGACGTGCGGGACGGGCCGGTGCCGCACAGCCGGTCACGGAAGAGCGGGACAGGTCCCGGCCGCGGTACATGCCGCGGCCGGGACCCGTCCCGCGTGGGATCAGGGCGCGTACTTGTAGCCGACGCGCCGCACCGTCTGGATGGACCGGCGGTGCTCGGCGCCCAGCTTGCGGCGCAGCCGGGCGATGTGGACATCGACGGTGCGGCCGTCGCCCACATGCCCGTAACCCCAGACCGTGGTCACCAACTGGTCGCGGGTGTGCACCCGGTGGGGATGCGCCACCAGATGGGCCAGGAGCTCGAACTCCAGGTAGGTGAGGTCGAGCGTGTTCCCGTTCACCGCGGCGGTGCGCTGGACGGAGTCGATCCGCACCGGCCCGGCACCCCTGTCCTCCAGCACCTCGGGCACCACGTACTGGGCGGCCGCGGCCGCGGCCGCGATGGCCGGCTGCTGGTCGGCCGGGACGAGCACCAGATAACCGACCATCGGCGGCCGGCCCGGCAGCGCCGGCAGGGTGTGCTGGGGGGCGGGCAGCCAGGTCGCGCCCGGAGTCAGGAACGCGGAGACGTCGGCCGGGCGGACGACCTCGTCCCGGGCCACGGCCCGCAGCCGGTGCCGGTTGGGGGAAGGGGGACGGGCGGAAGCGGTCGCAGCGGTCGCCGACGGCGCTGCGGTGGCAGCGACTGCGGCGGAGAAGGTACGGGTGTTCGCCATGAGGGTCAGCTCTTTCGCGCGAGGGAGTCGTCTGTGGACGGACTTGCTTCGTGCGCGCGGACCGAAGACCGGGGTGAGCGGTGTTAGAGGGCCTGCGCGTTCCACGCGCGGCAACACACCCGGTCGAAGTCATGATGCTGACGGGAAGGCCAGAACGGCTCGAGGTCGCTGCGACCTGTCGAGGTGTGCTGGATGCTGGCCATGCCCCCCATTGAACCAGAGAACAGGGCGGGGGAGCAGGCCTCTTCCACCCGTCGATACGGACCCTTTGCCATGGATGGCACCCCGCCCTCAGCCCACCAGCCGTTTCCGCCAGTCCAGGCCCGTCAGTTCGATCGCCCGGTCCGGCGAACCGTCCCACTCCACGGTCAGTCCGGCCTCCCCCAGCACGGCCGCCACCTCCCGTCCCACCGCCGCGGACGTCCCGGCCGATTCGTCGAACCCGCCGTAGTACAGGGTCAGTCCGCCCCCGGCCGCGGCCCGCTCCGTACCCTGGGAGTGGAAGAAGACGAAGCCCCGGGCACCGTCCCGCCCTTCCGCCCAGATCTCACCGACTCCGCACGAACGGCAGCACGTGAAGTGCTCCCTGGCGGTGATTCCCCGCCCGTCCAGCACGGCGAACGCCCGCTCCAGACGGTCCGGATCCGTCACGTCCGCCCACTGCCGCTGCTCCTCGACACGCTCCATCCACAGCCGCTCCACCAGCAGCCGCGCCTGCGCGAGGGTCACCGGGTGCACGCCGTCCTTCACGAGGTAGTCCTCAGCCGCCGCGGCGAGATCCTCGATTCCGCCGTACCCCCCGCGCAGCAACTCCCGTACCCGCTCGGCCAACTGCTCGTGGATCTCCGCCGCGATCTCCGGTACGGGCTCCGGTTCCGGCAGTCCGGCGCTCTCCCAGCCGATTCCCGCGTCCCATCCGGCCTCCTGCCGGGCCCAGCGCGCCATCAGCGCGGCAACCTCGCCGGGTGTCTCCACGAGGGCGCGGACATGGGTGGCGGCGCCCCCGGCGCGGTGCTCCACGTCGTACGCACCGCCGCCCTCGCGCCACACCTGGATGAACGTGCCCGGGATATCCGGTATTCGCTGCACGACCAGGAAGCGGTCACCGGCCATGCCGATCCGGCGCACCAGTCCGTCGAGCTCCTGGTCCGAAGGGCGGGTGTGTGTCTGCTGTCTCTCGGCCGAGACCTTGATTTCGAGCATGCGGCCAGACTGGCACACCGCACTGACAGTGCCCCGAACGCGCACAGGGGCGCCCACCGGAGTCCGCGGACCACGGTGGACGCCCCTCGTACGGACGGACGGCCGCTGCCGGGGGATCAGACCTGGTCGGCCTTCTCCAGCGCGGTGCAGCAGGTGTCGACGATCAGCCGCGTGACGACGTACGGGTCGACGTTGGCGTTCGGGCGGCGGTCCTCGATGTACCCCTTCCGATCCTGCTCGACCTGCCACGGGATGCGGACCGAGGCACCCCGGTTGGAGACGCCGTAGCTGTACTCGTTCCACGGGGCGGTCTCGTGCAGACCGGTCAGCCGGTCGTCGATGCCCGCGCCGTAGTTCTTGACGTGGTCCATCGGCTTCGAGCCCTCACCGAGCGACTCGGCCGCGGTGATGATCGCCTCGTAGCCCTCGCGCATGGCCTTGGTGGAGAAGTTGGTGTGCGCACCCGCGCCGTTCCAGTCGCCCTTGACCGGCTTCGGGTCCAGCGTCGCGGAGACGTTGAAGTCCTCGGCGGTGCGGTACAGCAGCCAGCGCGCGACCCACAGGTGGTCGGAGACCTCCAGCGGGGAGACCGGACCGACCTGGAACTCCCACTGGCCGGGCATGACCTCGGCGTTGATGCCGGAGATGGCCAGGCCCGCCTTGAGGCAGTTGTCGAGGTGCTTCTCGACGATCTCGCGGCCGAAGATCTCGTCCGCGCCGACACCGCAGTAGTAGCCGCCCTGCGCGGCCGGGAAGCCGCCCTCGGGGAAGCCGAGCGGCCGGTGGCCGTCGAAGAAGGTGTACTCCTGCTCGATGCCGAAGATCGGCTCCTGGCCGGCGAACTGCTCGGCGACCGGACGCAGTTCGGCCCGCGTGTTGGACTCGTGCGGGGTCATGTCGATGTTGAAGACCTCGCACAGGACCAGGATGTCGTCCCCGCCGCGGATCGGGTCCGGGCAGGTGAAGACCGGCTTCAGTACCCGGTCGGAGGCGTGGCCCTCGGCCTGGTTGGTGCTCGACCCGTCGAAGCCCCAGATGGGCAGCTCCGCCACATCGGACGACGGGACACCGGGCATGATCTTCGTCTTGGAACGGAGCTTGGCGGTCGGCTCGGTGCCGTCGATCCAGATGTACTCAGCCTTGAACGTCACGGAAGCCATCCTTTGCGGGTGCTGCGGTCTATGCAGCGCAGCTTCGCAAGACGCGATTTCCCGGCCGTTGCTCTCGTGTGAACCCCGTGTTACCGACGTTTCCCGCGCGAGAACGAGGCTGTGGAGGGCCGTGCGGGGGGCCGTGCGGCCCCTTAACGGCCGCGGTGCCGCAGCAGCGACTCGAAGCCCGCGGCCCGGATCCGGCGTACCAGTTCCTCCTGGCCGGTTCCCAGCGCCGCCGCCGCGCGCGGCAGCATCCATTCCGCGTCGGCGAGCTGCTGGAGCAGGTGCCCGCGCCGGATCTGGGCATCGGACAGCCGGAAGGTCTTCAGATAGGCGACCCGGCCCTTGTGGTCGGTGATCGTCTCGCCGATGTGCTGCCCGCCCCGGTTGCGCAGGAACGGCGGCAGGAACCGCCACAGCGTGAACGACTCCATCCGGTACACCCGCTCGAAGCCGTACGAGGTGTCCACCAGCTCCCGGGCGAAGACCGCGTCGTGCGCCGCCCCCCACTCCCGCTCCTGCCGCAGCGCCGCGGCCCGCAGACCGGCGAGCGTCCGCAGCCCCGGGCCGTCCGCGATCCGGACGGCGTGCTCGTCCACCGGGGCGCCGTACATCGCGTACTGGTGGACCAGCTCCCCGTACAGGTCCTCGACCAGCGTCGGGTGCAGCAGCCGGTAGTCCTCGGGATGCGGCACCACGAAGGCGGCGGCGAGCGCGTCGGCCGTGTACACCATCACCCCGCACTGACCGGGATGGATCTCGAACACCCGCAGCGCGTCACCGAGCCCGCGCACCGACCACCCCAGGTACGCGTCCTCCGCGCGCGGCGAAAGACCCTCGCGCAGCGCGTCGCGGGACCACTCCTCCCAGGCCGTCGACGGGCCCCCGAAGTGCAGCGCGAGATAGCCCTCCATCGCGAGATGCAGCGGCAGGAAGCGCAGCCGGTTCCCCGGCTGCCGCTTGGCCATGCGGTGATGACGGTGGCGCGGCAGCACGACGGTCCTGGCAGGGGCGGCGCCCGCGCCCGGACTGCTCAGCTGCGTCCCGTACGCGGCGGTGTTCGCCCCCTCGCCCGTCCAGTCCGCGACGAACCCGTGCGGGATGTACGAGGAGTAGTGCGTACGCGGGCCCACCTCCACCAGGCCCGTCCCGTACCCCTCGTACACCTCCCGGTGCAGCCGCAGCCCCTCCACCGGTGTCTCGCGCACCAGCGGCACGAGCCGGACGCCGCCCCACACCTGCGACGGGCGGGTGGTGAGCCCGCTCATTTCGAGCCTGTTCACAGCGGTCCTCCCCCGGGGCCGTCACCCACGAACCGGGCGACCTGCCGGTCCAGATACGCGTAGAGCTCGGCGGCCCCGGTGCGCCCCTCGGAGAACTGCGCGATCTCCACCAGCGCGGGCAGGTCCTCCGCGTCCCGGATCCCGGCGGTCGGCACGGCGGACGACAGCCGCCGCACATCGAAACCGCCCGCGTCGTATACAGGGTTCACATGGACCACCGCCGTGTGCCGGTCCGGGTCCAGCCCGGCCCGCCACACCCGCAGCACCTCGCCGGCGAGCCCCGGCGGGGCGTTGTCCCATCCGTCCGAGACGATGACCAGCCGGTCGGGACCGTGCTCCAGGGCGTCCAGGACGCGCATACCGAGCGGCGTCGGCCCGCGCGGCGCGACCAGCAGCGGATCCTTCGCGCCGGAGGTCCACAGCGGGACGTACGCGCCGGGAGCGGCGAGCGCCTCCAGCAGGAAGTGGCAGGCCAGCGCCACCGCGAGCGGACGGCGCCGCTTCTCGCCCGAACCGGACGACGAGTAGCTGTCGTCGAGCACCGCGGCGACCCGCCCCCAGCCGCCCGCGTGCGGGCCCGCGGCCCGGCGGGCCGCGGTGCGCAGGGCGAGGGTCAGTTCCGCGCGATGGCGCAGGCGCGGCTCCGTGCCGAACGACAGGACGTACAGCGCGAGCCGGGTCAGCGGCATCACGGTCAGATCGACGCCTGCCGCGGGCTCCTGCCGGTCGGCCGGACCGCGCTGCGCCTGGGTGCGCAGCCGCTCCAGCCGCGTCATCCGGGGCGCCATCCGCTCCAGGAGCACCTCGCGCTCCATACCGCGCCGGGCGGCGAAGCCCTCGGCGACGGTGAACGGCAGCTCGTCGTAGGCGCCCTGCTCGTAGTGGGCGCGGCGCCAGGCGTCGAGCAGCCGGTGCCGGTAGCGCGGCAGCTTTCCGGGCCGGAAGAGGAAGGCCCCCAGCTCGGTCTCCGACGCGTCGGTCGGCGGCGCGCCGGGCACGGCGTCACCGTCGTCGAGCCTGAGATGCGCATGGCGGACCGCGGCCTTCAGCCCCGCGCGGTACTTCACCGCGTCGTGCGCCGGATCGGGCCGCGCCGCCACCCACTCCCGCATGATCGCCCGGGTGCGCCGGTTGTTGACCCCGGCCCGGCGCAGCTCCCGGAACAGCCGGTAGACGCGCTGCGGCGGCAGCTTCGCCAGCCGGGCCGCGATCAGCCGGCCCTCGGTGCGCTTCTCCTCGGGCGAGGCGTCGGCGGCGTGCTCCAGCAGACTCCGCACGATGCGCGCGGAGTTGTGGTCGTTGATGTCCAGGGCGAGCGAAGCGGCGTACACCCGGCGGTAGTTGACGCGTACGTACGCGTGCAGGAAGTCCAGCGAGAGCTGCTGCTGCCGAGCCGCCGAGTGGAACTCGCGCTGCCCGGTCGCGGTGACGGCCGCGTTGACGAAGAGGAGCACATCCTCGGCCGCGACCCGCTCGGCTCGGTTCTCGGTCGTCATCCTTGATTCCCCGTGGTGTTCCGAGAGGCGGTGCGCGCAAGCGGAAGCCGGCCGGGGAATGGGGGCGCGAACAGCGAAATTATTGCTTCAGAGGCAAGTCCCGGAAGTCGCACCGGAGTCCCGCGGCCGGCCCCGCCAACGTAACCGCCCGCCCGCCGCCGGCGCCACCCCGTTTGCACGGCCCTGGCGGCTTCGTCAGCCCAGGCGGCCTCGGTGGTCCCGGCAGCCCCGTGGGCCCTGTGGCGCGCGGCGGTCCCATGGGTCCGTGTGGCCCCATGGGTCCGTGTGGTCCCGGCGGTCCGTGTGGTCCCGTTGGTCCCGTTGGTCCCGTTGGTCCCGTTGGTCCTGTCGGTCCTGTCGGTCCTGTCGGTCCTGTCGGTCCTGTCGGTCCCGGCGATCCTGTCGGTCCCGGCGGTCCCGTTGGGCCCGGTGGTCCATGGGGGCCGGCGGTCCCATCGGCCCCGGCCGCGCACCGGGCACACTGGTCCCATGACGACACCCGCATCGCCCCTGCGTATCGGCCTGGTCGGTACGGGCCCCTGGGCCCGTAACACCCATGCCCCCGCTCTGGCCGCCCACCCCGGTGCCGTGCTGAGCGGGGTGTGGGGGCGGCGGGCCGGGGCGGCCGGGGAGCTGGCCGCCGCGCACGGCACCACCGCGTACTCCGGTGACGCGGGACTCGACGAGCTCTTCGCCGCGAGCGATGCCGTCGCCTTCGCCCTGCCGCCGGATGTCCAGGCCCCCCTGGCCGCACGGGCCGCGGCGGCCGGCTGCCATCTGCTGATGGACAAGCCGGTGGCCACGACGGTCGAGGGCGCACGTGAGGTCGCCGAGGCCGCCGGGCGGGCCCGGGTGGCCTCGATCGTCTTCTGCACCCTGCGCTTCGCCCCGGAGACCGCTGCCTGGATCGCCGAACAGCAGGCCTGCGGCGGCTGGTTCACGGCCAACGCCCAGTGGATCGGCGCCCTGTGGGCACCGGGCGCGGACAGCGAGTACGGCGCGTCCCCCTGGCGCCGCGAGAAGGGCGGCCTGTGGGATGTCGGCCCGCACGCGCTCTCGGTCCTCATCCCGGTACTCGGCGACGTCACCGCCCTGACCGCCGCCGCCGGTCCCTCCGGCACCCACCACCTCGTCCTGCGCCACACCTCCGGCGCCTCCAGCACGGTCACGCTCACGCTGGCGGCGCCGGTGGCGGCGGCAGGGGTGGGGATCGAGCTCAGGGGCGAGCACGGCGTCGTCCGGCTGCCCGGCTGGGACGGCGCGGTCGCGGCGTTCGCGGCGGCGGTGGACGCACTGGCCGCATCGGTGCGTACGGGGGAGGCGCACCCCTGCGACGTACGGTTCGGACTCCGGCTGACGGAACTGCTCGCGGAGGCCGAGGCACAGTCGGGCGGCTGATGCCCAGCCGGACGCGCGGCCGATGGACACCCGACGCGCGGCCGAGGGACAGCCGGACGTGCGACTGAGACGCGGCCGGACGGGGCGAGGCGCGGCCGGGGCGCGGGTCCTGCCGGGCGCCGGTCAGCGTCCCAGCGCGTCCCGGACCGCCTCGTCCGTGCGCGCGACCACGGCCGTGCCGTCCTCGGCCGTGATGATCGGCCGCTGGATCAGCTTCGGGTGCCCGGCGAGGGCCGTGATCCAGCGCTCCCGCGCATCCGCGTCACGCGGCCACTCCTTGATCCCGAGCTCCTTCGCGTCCGCCTCCTGCGTCCGCGTGATGTCCCACGGCTCCAGCCCCAGCCGGCCGAGCACGGCCCGGATCTCCTCCGGCGACGGCACGTCCTCCAGGTAGCGGCGCACGGTGTAGTCGGCACCCTCCGCGTCGAGCAGGGTCAGCGCGCTCCGGCACTTGGAACAGGCGGGATTGATCCAGATCTCCATGGGGCCAAAGATACGCGATGGACCCTCGAAAACCCCTCTGGCCAGGGGCGATTGTCAGTGGTGGGCAGTAAAATAGGGGTAGTTCGTGAGGGTTCCACCACCGCGCCAGGAGGTTGCCAATGGCCGTAGCCGCAGTCACGACCAAGCCGCTCCACACACCCCTGAAGAAGAAGGCGCTCCCCGCCGGCCGTCCCCGTGAGTGGTACGTCTCCCACAATCGCCGGCTGAAGGCCATGCGCCTGGCGATCGCCCTGCTCGACACCGGTGTCTACCACCCGTCGAGCGCGAGCAACGCCCGGATACGCACGGCCGCCGAGCGCCTTGCCATCCACCCGCCGTCCGACACCACCTGCCGCATGGTCCGCGCGCTGATCCGCTACGGCCGCTGACCGGAAGTCCGTCCGCCAGGGACCGCGCCCCCGGGAGACCGGGGGCGCGGTCGCGTCTCAGAACCCGTCGCACGAGGCGGTGGCGAAGGCTCCGGAGGCCCTGGCGGTGCGGCGGGTGCCGTCGTCCACCGTCACCGAACAGGCCACGTCACCACCGGACTTCCCGAGCGTGACGACGAACGAACCACCGCTCATGAACCCTTTCGTGTCCACCTCCCCGGCCCACGGCAGGCTCCGCAGGGCCAGCCGCGCGGTCGACAGCTCCTCGCCCTTCCAGGTGCTGTAGGTCAGCGTCACGTCATCTGCGGCGCCCGTGACCTCGTACCGGATGTGCACGGTGCGCGCACTGTCCGCCGAGACCTCACGGGCCAGCACCGCCGAGACCGCGCCGACCCCGAGTGCGAGCAGCACGAGGATCATCAGCACCACCCACGGCCACAGCCGCCGGCGCGGAGGCGGCGGAGGCGGATCGCGGGGTGCGGCCTGCTCGCTCATCCCCCCAGCTTCGGTGGCGCACGCCCCGCCCGCGACCCCGCCGACGCTCCCTCACTCGTCCGGCCCGCACCGCATGCGCCACCACCGGCCGGAGCCTTGACTGAGGGCGACGGACAAGTGCTGGGAGGCGCGATGACGGTGCGAGGCCTACGGGGCGCGGCCGCGGTACTGGTGGCGACGACGGTGGCGTTCACGGCATCGGCGTGCTCGGACGACGGGGACAGCGCGTCCAGCACGGCGTCCAAGGCGGCCTCGGCCGCCTCCTCCCTCGCCTCCGAGGGCGCCGACGCGGTCGCCTCGGCGACGGCCGCCGCCGGGGACAAGCTGAACAGCTTCAAGGACGGCGTGAACGCGGGCGACGACGTCAAGGCGGATGCCCCGGTCGCCGGCAACGACGGGCACGTCACCTCGAAGATCACCGTGACGAACAGCACCGCCTCGACGCAGTCCTACGCCGTGCAGATCAACTTCGAGGACAAGAGCGGCAATCTGCTCGACGTGGTCGTGGTGACGGTCGACGACGTGGCCGCCGGGAAGACGAAGGACGCCACGGCCCGCAGCAACCGCGCGCTCGAAGGCGACGTCAAGGCCGAGGTGGGCACGGCACTGCGGCACTGACGACGGGGCGGGCGGCACCGGAAGGCGTTGATCGGGGCCGCCGCGGCCGCGTACCGTGCGCGCCATGAGTGACACCCAGGCACCTGACACGGCAAGGCGGTTGCGGGCGGTCACCGGTGAGCTGACGGAGCTGTTCTACGAGCGGGACGAGGTCGTCCGGACGCTGGTGGTGGCGATGCTGGCCGGTCAGCACGCGCTTGTCCTGGGGCCTCCCGGCACCGCGAAGTCGGAACTGGCGCGTGAGCTCACGAGCCGGATCCGGCAGGCGAACTACTGGGAGATCCTGCTCAGCAAGTTCACCGCGCCGACCCGGATGTTCGGCCCGATCGACGTGGGCGCGCTGAGCCGGGGCGAGTACCGGCAGATCTTCGACGGCCGGGCGACGACGGCGCACATCGCCTTCATCGACGAGATCTTCAAGTGCTCGACAGCGGCACTGAACGAGACCCTCGGACTGCTCAACGAGCGGATCTACCACCCGGAGAACGGGGGCGAGCCGATCCGCTGCCCCCTGATCAGCGCCATCACCGCGTCCAACGAGCTGCCCACCGGCGACGAGAGCGCGGCGATCTACGACCGGCTGCTCGTCCGGCTCGAAGTCGGGTATCTCGCCGACCCGTCCAACTTCGCCGGGCTCGTACGCTCCGCCGTCGCCGCCCCGGTCACCCGCACCAGGACCACGGTGGAACTGGCCGAGCTCCAGCACGCCGTGACCGGCGCCGTGCCGGCCGTGGGCGTCCCTGACAGCGTCGTGGACGCCGTGTGCACCCTGCGGGCCGCCCTGCGCCGCAAGGAACTCATCGCCTCCGACCGCCGCTGGCGCCAGTCCGTCCGGCTGCTCCAGGCGAGCGCGTTCCTCGACGGCCGGGAGGAGGTGGGGGAGAGCGACCTGTCGGTCCTCACCCACGTCCTGTGGGACTCGCCCGCCGAACGCCCCACCGTCGAGCGCGAGGTGCTGCACCTCGTCAATCCCGACGCCAGGGAGGCACTCGACCTCGCCGACGCCATCGAGGAGCTGGAGGCACAGCTCGACGCGAAGGCCGGTCAGTCCCGCGAGGCCCTGAGCGACTGGGCGATCAGGGAGGCCATGACCAAGCTCAACAGGGCCGGCCGGCTCCTGGAGAGGATCCACCAGGAAGCCCGGACCGCCGGACGCTCCACGACCGCCGTCGAGCAGGTGATCATCCGCCGGCGCGCCGTCCACGCCCGCGTCCTGACCGAGGCGCTCGGGGTGGACGCGAGCATCGTGCAGGCCCGGCTCTGAACGGCGGGGGAGCGGACGTGCCCACGGCCGTGAACGGCGCCGGCGAGCCGGCCGCCCGTGCGGGGAAGCGGCTCGGCCCTGCCACCGCCGGGCCGCCGGCCACCGCCGTGGTGTGCGCCGACCGGTTCGACACGATGGCCTGGCGCGAGGTCCACGACGGGGTCACCGGCCTCCGGGACCTCGTACACAGCCTGAACGCACGCCACGACCACACCGAGGACCTGGTGGCGGACGTGTTCCTGGCCCTCAGCAAATCCGGCCCGCGGCTGCGCGAACAGGGCGCCATGGACCCTTCGCGCCTCGTCAACCACCTGGTCGTCACGGCCCTTGCGGACAGCCCGGAGTTCGCCGGGCTGAGCCGCGAGACCACCGGCGACCCGTACGCCGCCGCCGGGGCGGTCCTCGCCCTCTCCGACGCCCTGCGCCGGATGCTGGAGCGCACCAGGGACGCGGCGGAGCGGACTGCGCGGGCCGAGGAAGCGGCGCGGAACGAGGACACGGCGAAGGCGGCCGTCGCCGAGGCACGCCGGCAGGCCGCAGCGCGGACGGAAGCCGACGGCACCGTGCCGGACGAGGCGGCCACCGCCCTGACACACGCGGTCAGGGCGGCCGAGGCCGCCGGTGCCGCCGCGCAGCAGGCGGCCCAGTCCGCCGGACAGGCGGTGGCCGCGGCGGCTCCCGGGGTTCGTGCGGCGGCACGGAAGGCGGCGGCCGAGGCCGCCTGGCAGGCCCGCGAGGAGTCGGAGCTGATGCGCGCGTGGGGCGTGGGACCGGGCGAGCTGGAACGGATGCCGTACGGCGAACGGGCCCGGCTCGCCGAACGGCTGCGCGCGGGCCGGCTGGGGGCGTTCGCGGATCTCATCGGCAGGTTCCGGCAGATGGCGGCCGGGGAGCGTGCCCGCAAGGTCGAGCAGGCCCGGGGCGAATACGTCGGCATCACCCTGGGCGACGACCTGTCCCGGCTCATCCCCTCCGAACTGGCCAACCTCGGCCTGCCCGCCATGCGGAGCGTGTTCGCCGCGAGGTTCGCCGAGTCACGGCTGATGCTCTACGACAGCCGAGGCGAGGAGACGACGGGCAAGGGCGCCATCATCGCGTGCGTCGACTGCTCGTACTCCATGGAGGACCCGGGGCCCGGCGGCGTCACCCGGGAGGCATGGGCCAAGGCGTGCGCCCTGGCCCTGCTCGACCAGGCCCGCCAGGCGCGTCGCGACTTCGTCGGCATCCTGTTCTCCTCCGACGATTCGGTGAAGGTGTGCCGCTTCCCGGCCTCCCGGCCCGCCGCGATCGCCGACGTGCTGGACTTCGCCGAGCACTTCTTCGGGGGCGGCACCGAGTTCCGTACCCCGCTGGCGGCTGCGGTCAGGCTGCTGGACGAGGAGTTCAACACCGAGGGACGCCGACGCGGCGACATCGTGATGATCACCGACGGCGAGTGCGACATCAGCGAACAGTGGATGCGCAGCTGGAACGAGGCCAGGCACTCCCTCGGCTTCCGTACCTTCGGTGTGGCCGTCGGCGCCCCGCAGGCCACCGGACCCGGCACGGTCCTGGACGCCCTGTGCGACAACCTCCGCGGCATCGACGACCTGACCGACACCCACGCCGCCGGCGACCTCTTCCGCATCATCTGAAACTGCCCTTCCGGCCGGCTTGGGTTTCAGTGGTGGCAGACACTCCACCACTCCATGACAGGCACCACGGCAACACGGGAGCACACCATGAGGATCCACCTGACCAGCGTCTTCGTCGACGACCAGGAGAAGGCCCTGCGCTTCTACACGGATGTGCTGGGCTTCCTGAAGAAGGACGAGGTCCCGCTCGGCAAGGACCGCTGGCTGACCGTCGTCTCGCCGGAGGACCCCGACGGGACCGAACTCCTCCTGGAGCCCGACGGCCACCCCGCGGTGAAGCCGTACAAGACCGCGCTGGTCAAGGACGGCATCCCGGCCGCCGCCTTCGCCGTGGACGACGTCCACGCGGAGTTCGCCCGGCTGAGCGGACTGGGGGTGCGCTTCACCCAGGAGCCGATGGAGGCGGGACCGGTGACCGTCGCGGTCCTGGACGACACCTGCGGCAACCTCATCCAGATCATGCACAGCCACTGACGGCGGGCAGGACCCGGGCGCGGACGCCGTGTGCCCGGTCTCCGGCCTCCGGGCGGCGGCGGGCCCGAACGCGGGAGGGCCGCGACCCCGGTCACGGGGTGGCGGCCCTCATACGAGGACGTGTGCGGCGACTTCCCGGAGTCTTTTGCCGCACTCGATGAAGAGGTCGAGATCCCGATCTCCCGTGAAGGCGACGAGGCCGTCACGGCAGTCCAACATCGAGCTGGCGCCTTGGTGTTGCTGCACTTCTGAGGGGCAAATATGAGCCTGCCGCGATCGTGGGTCACCTGGTATCGGATGTGCGCTGCCTTCGCTGTCCAGTCGACCGCTTCGGGCCCGAAGCCGAACACTTCTCCCTGGCGTAGACCGAGCCCTCGACCGACATCCGGCACTGCCTGGAAACGGCGGGGGAGGTGTTCGCGCAGTGTGGTTACTTGGTGGCTTTCGAGTGGAACCTTCTTGGCTGACCGCCTAAGTCGCTGTCACCGACTGTTCGGCCGACCGCCACGCTCGGCGATTTCTAGCCACAAGCTCTCCGCGCTCTTGCCTCGCCCAGACCGTGAGGGTGATGGTCGTGCAAGACGGTGCAATCGGCTCGACACCGGAGGCAGGCATGGAATTACGGTTCATCGGGATCGACCCCGACACGGGGCAGCAGGGTTCGCCCACCGTGTGGGTCGACGAGGAGAGCGCCGAGCTTGTCTTCCAGGGCTGGAAGCCGGGCCCAGAACTCGAAGCCGAGTGCGCCGCAACCGAAGCGCCCGGGCATGTGGTCGGGATCCCGGAGGGTGAGGCTGTCGTCCGGGTTCCGGCTCGCATGGTCGCGATGATCAGGGAGGCATGTGATGTCGCAGAGCGACGCGCCAGGCTTTGAAGAGCTCCTCGCCGCAGCACGTCATTCCGCGTGCCACCTGGAAATGCGCGACGTGTACGGGGTCGGCGACGAGGCAGACGACTTCAAGCGCTGGGAGCGGAGAGGCGAACGTGACACCGACCCCCAGTCGGAATACTGGACGCCGTGGGTCGACCTGATCGGCCGCACTACGGCCCGGGGTGTCGCCATGCGCCGGGCGCGCATCGTTTCCGAGCCCGTCACTCCGTACATCAGGTACGAGCACGCAGGCGCCTCCGTCAACGTGCACGCGGGTGAAGACGTGCGCTGGCTTCCCCGCCGCCAAGCCTCGGACATCGCTCTGCCGGGCAATGATTTCTGGCTCTTCGACCGCACCGCCGTCCTGTTCAACCACTTTGCAGGCGATGGGAATTGGAGCGAGCCCAAATGGGAGGTGTGCACCGAGCCGGCCGTCGTCCAGCTTGCGGCGAGCGCCTTTGAGACGGTGTGGGAGCGCGGCATCCCGCACGAGAAGTACACCCTCTGATCAGCGCGACCGAAGAGCCGGCCACATGACAGCATCACCCTTGTCCGCCGCCCAGGCCGCCCGTGAGCGCCTCGCGGTGATACTGCGGGACATCCGGCGCGACGCCGGACTCTCCGGCGAGGAGCTGGCTCTTCGGTGCGGCTGGAGCCCGTCGAAGCGATCCAGGATCGAGAACGCCAAGACCCCGCCCTCGGACGCGGACGTGCGGGACTGGTGCGCGGCGTGCGGCGCCGACGATCAAGCTGCCGACCTGGTGGCCGCCAACCGGCAGGCCGACCAGATGTACGTGCACTGGAAGAAGCTGCACCGGCACGGAATGCGTCGTGCCCAGGACGAGGTACTCCCGCTGTACGCCCGCACCAGACGCTTCCGGATCTACTGTTCCAACGTGGTGCCGGGCATCTTGCAGACCGAGTCCTACGCGACCGCGCTCCTGTCGACGATCGCCCGCTTCCAGGGCACCCCCGACGACGCTCCGGAGGCCGCGGCCTCCCGCATAGAGCGCTCCGGAGTCCTGCACGAGGGAGATCACCGCTTCGCTTTCCTGCTCGAAGAGACGGTGCTCCGGTACCGCCTCGGTCCGGCCGAGACGATGGCTTCCCAACTCGGCTACCTGCTCGCCGTCATGGCGCTGCCCAACGTCAGCCTCGGCATCATCCCCATCGACACCGAGCGCCGGATGTGGCCGCTGGAGGCCTTCTACATCTTCGACGACCGGCAAGTGAGTTCCGAACTGCTGACGGCCGCCGTGAACGTGACCGCGCCCAGCGAGGTCGCGGCCTACGCGAAGGCATTCGGGGAAATGGGCAAGGACGCCGTCTACGGAGCCCCCGCAAGAGCGCTCATCTCCGATGTGATCAGCGCCCTTGAGTAATTCGCATGCAAGGTCGTGCAAGAAGGTAGAGCGCGGTATCCGGCCGCTCCTAGCGTCATCTGTATGGCGATCAGCATCAGCGTGTGCACGGTCCGCAGCGACGGAACCCGCACCGAGCCACGCACATTGTACGCGGGCGAGGGCGGCCCTCCGCTGACGGCGGGCGCGATGTCGATGTGCCAGTGCCACCGCTGCAAGGCCACAGCCTCAGCGTTCCCCACCAAGCGAAGGGACCGCACGACGTGAGCACAGCCCTTGAGCCCCGCACCGCACCCACTGATGTCCGCGACCCGCGTGACCTCCTCAACGCGGCACAACCGCACGTGACGCACCTGACGACCAACGTCTTTGACAGCGGCATGACCCTGTGGGATCGCGAGATCGCCCTGCTGCTGCGCGACAACGAGATGGTTCGCGACATGGCCGAGCGCATCCTCGGCAACGCCGTGATGTACATGATCACGTCGATCGAGCGCCCCGACTGGCACCTCGGCGTCGGCAAGCTCGTCGACAAGGGAGTGCACCAGATCTACCTGGACACCCCCGTCCTGTTCGCCTTCTTCGCCGCCTACAACAACGGCGAGTTCAAGCACCACGCACCATTCATCCAGCGCCGCCGCGACGGCATCGTGCTCCGCACCGCCGACATGCTGCGCGCCAACGGGTTCAACCCCGACGAGGAGCTGTGGTCCGTGGACGGCTCCGGCTGCTCACCCTGTGACAACAAGGTGCCCGACTCCCACTGACCCCACCGTCGAGCAACCCCACGGCGGGACCAAAGACCCCGCCGGCCATCGGGACCGACGTCCCGCCGTGGGGCAGACAGCCGGCCCAACGCACAGAGGAAACCCGTTGCCCGCACAGCACGACATCGGCGCCGAACGAGAACTCTGGGACACCTACGCCGAGAGCGCCTTCAAGCCGGACGCAGAGCCCTCCTTCTGTTGGACCCAGTACACCGGCCACGGGCCCGGCCCCGAACTCCTCGGCACGCCCGCCACGGTCCTGGAGATCGGCTGCGGCACCGGCCGCGCCCTGGCCCATCTCGCGGAGCAAGGCGTCAAGGCCACCGGCGTGGACCTGTCCCCGATCATGGTGGGTAGGACCCGAGAGCGTTGGAGGGGCACCGGGGCACGCTTCGAGTGCGCCGAAGTCCTCGACTACCTCAGCGACCGCGACCACACGTACGACGCGATCTACTCGATCTTCGGTGCCGCCTGGTTCACCGACCCGGCCAAGCTCTTCCCTCTCGTCGCCAAGCGTCTCAACCCCGGCGGCGTATTCGCCTTCTCCCACCCACCGGCGATCCCCGGCGCCTACGGCCCCCAGGGCATGTACAAGGGCGGCTTCGCCGGGCCCGCCATGTTCACCTACCGCTACAGCTACACGCCTCGCCGATGGCAGAGCTTCCTTTCTCGGTCGGGCTTTGCCCAGGCACAAGCGTCGGTCCTCGACGCACCGACAACCGGGCACATCGGCACGCTGATCGTGCAAGCGAGACGCTAAGCGCGTACGAGGCGTTCGTGGGAGGCCTACGGTCACCGAGACACTGCCTCGCCAGGCATGACTGAGCCCCGCCACTCTCCCGGGAGAGTGGCGGGGCTCATGTTCTGGATAACTGACTGACAGTCAGCTATCGGGCGATCCGGTACACGCCCGGTACGCACGAGGATGGAAAGGACCAGCGACTGGTGAGAAACACTGAGAAGTGTTTACCCAGCTCAGGGCGGGTTTCCCGTCTATCTGCCCGGGTGGCCGGATCATGGGGTCTAGAGGTCGAAGTACAGCTCGAACTCGTGCGGGTGCGGGCGCAGCTGGATCGGGGCGATCTCGTTCGTCCGCTTGAAGTCGATCCACGTCTCGATCAGGTCGGCCGTGAAGACGCCGCCGGCGAGCAGGTACTCGTGGTCCGCCTCCAGGGCGTCCAGCACGGCCGGGAGCGAGGTCGGGACCTGCTGGACGTTGGCGTGCTCCTCGGGAGCCAGCTCGTACAGGTCCTTGTCGATCGGCTCCGGCGGCTCGATCTTGTTCTTGACGCCGTCCAGGCCGGCCATCAGGAGGGCCGCGAAGGCGAGGTACGGGTTGGACGACGGGTCCGGGGCGCGGAACTCGACGCGCTTGGCCTTCGGGTTGGAGCCCGTGATCGGGATGCGCATCGCGGCGGAGCGGTTGCGCTGCGAGTACACCATGTTGACCGGGGCCTCGAAGCCGGGGACCAGACGGTGGTAGGAGTTCACCGTCGGGTTGGTGAAGGCCAGCAGCGACGGGGCGTGCTTCAGGATGCCGCCGATGTAGTAGCGCGCCATGTCCGAGAGGCCCGCGTAGCCCTGCTCGTCGTAGAACAGCGGCTCGCCGCCGGCCCACAGGGACTGGTGGACGTGCATGCCCGAGCCGTTGTCACCGAAGATCGGCTTCGGCATGAAGGTCGCGGTCTTGCCGTTGCGCCAGGCGACGTTCTTCACGATGTACTTGAAGAGCATCAGGTCGTCGGCCGCGGCGAGCAGCGTGTTGAACTTGTAGTTGATCTCGGCCTGGCCGGCGGTGCCGACCTCGTGGTGCTGGCGCTCGACCTGGAGGCCGTTCTTGTCCAGCTCCATGGAGATCTCGGCACGCAGGTCGGCGAAGTGGTCGACCGGCGGGGTCGGGAAGTAACCGCCCTTGTACCGGACCTTGTAGCCGCGGTTGTTGTCCTCCGAGCCGGTGTTCCAGGCGCCCGCTTCGGAGTCGATGTGGTAGAAGGACTCGTTCGCCGAGGTCTGGAAGCGGACGTTGTCGAACACGTAGAACTCGGCCTCGGGGCCGAAGAACGCGGTGTCGGCGATGCCGGTGGAGGCGAGGTAGGCCTCGGCCTTCTTGGCCACGTTCCGCGGGTCACGGCTGTACTGCTCGCCCGTGATCGGGTCGTGGATGAAGAAGTTGATGTTGACGGTCTTGTCGCGGCGGAAGGGGTCGACACGGGCGGTCGACAGGTCCGCGCGCAGCGCCATGTCGGACTCGTGGATGGCCTGGAAGCCGCGGATCGAGGAGCCGTCGAAGGCGAGCTCCTCGTTCGGGTCGAAGACCGCTGCCGGGATGGTGAAGTGCTGCATCACACCGGGCAGGTCGCAGAACCGGACGTCGATGAACTTGACGTCTTCGTCGGCGATGTACTTCTTCACGTCGTCGGCGTTCTGGAACATCCAACTCCTCCTACTCCCGGCCCGGGAGGGACGGGGTTGCAGCTCGTTGTGCGGCCAGTGCGGTGGCACACGCTGGACCCGACCATAGGCAGACCGGATTTCTCAAGCATGACCCATTTGTTTCGCCGAAGTTAACCGGGCCGGGTGTGAGCGGCGCCTCGTGTCCGGCGTGACGGCCGGTTCCCACCGCGTTCCGGACCGGTTTCGGTGCGGTGTCCCGGGCCGTGCCCGGCCCCCGCCCGGCAGGGGGCACGGGCGGGCGCAGTACCGTGGTCGGGTGGACAACAGGCAAGCAATCGGATCGTGGCTCTCCGGGCCGCGCGCGGCCGCCGAGGAGATGGGCGCCGACTTCGGGTACCGGGGCAAGCGGCTCGGGCTTCCCGAGCAGGGACCGGGCGCCATGGCGCCGCTCGGCCGGCGCTTCGGCGCGATCTTCGTCGACTGGGCGCTGTGCATGCTGATCGCATACGGGCTGTTCGCTCGCGGTGACCAGCAGGCGACCGGGAACTGGGCGCTCGGCATCTTTCTCGTACTGAGTGTGCTCACCGTAGGCACCATCGGCTGTACGCCCGGCAAGCGCCTGATGGGCATCAAGGTCGTCGCCGAGGACGGCGGGCGCCTGGGATTCGGACGGGTGCTGGTGCGCAGCGTGCTGCTCTGCCTGGTGATCCCGGCCCTGGTCTGGGACCGTGACGGCCGAGGGCTGCACGACCGGCTGGCCCGCGCCGTTCAGATCCGTCTCTGATCCGTATCCGTATCCGTATCCGTATCCGGCACGGGGGCGAGCCGTGTGCCGCCCCCGTACCCGGGCCGACGGCGTAACGGCGGCGTCCCGCACTTACGCGACACCACAGCGACGACCGGTCGGCCGTCGGCCGACGAGAGGACCGACGGCCGACCGGTCGACGAAAGAGGACCGACGGCCGACGAAAGAGGGCGGGCCGCGAACCCGATGGTTCGCGGCCCGCCCTCTTCGTGCGTTCTCTCAGTCCGCTCAGCGCATCTTTCCGCCGCGCGGCATCCGCATGCCCTTGGGCATGGGGCCCTTCGGCAGCGGCATGTTGCTCATCAGGTCACCCATCGCGCGCAGCCGGTCGTTGGCCGCCGTCACCTGCGGGCCGGACAGGACGCGCGGCAGCTTCAGCATCTTGGTGCGCACCTTCTTGAGCGGCACCTGACCCTCGTCGTTGCCGACGATGATGTCGTGCACGGGTACGTCGACCACGATGCGGGCCATCTTCTTCTTCTCGGCCGCGAGCAGGCCCTTCACCCGGTTCGGGTTGCCCTCGCCCACCAGCACGATGCCCGCCTTGCCCACGGCACGGTGGACGACGTCCTGGTTGCGGTTCATCGCGACCGCCGGCGTCGTGGTCCAGCCGCGGCCCACTCGGTCCAGCACGGCCGCCGCGGCGCCGGGCTGTCCCTCCATCTGCCCGAAGGCGGCTCGCTCGGCACGGCGTCCGAAGACGATCGCCATCGCGAGGAGGGCGAGCACGAAGCCCAGGATGCCCAGGTAGATCGGGTGGTCGATCAGGAAACCGATCGCGAGGAGGACACCGAAGGTGACGATTCCCACACCCGCGACGACAAGACCGATCTTGGAGTCGGTCCGCCTGGTCATCTTGTAGGTCAGGGCGATCTGCTTGAGCCGCCCCGCGTTCTCGGCGCTGTCCGCGCCTTCAGTGGATTTTGCCTTCCTCGCCATGCAATGAAGTTTACGTGGCCTGGGAACGGTGGTCGGCCACGGCCTCCAGTACGTACTCGGACTCGACCCGGTCCTTGGCCCGGCGGCGGTCCTCGAGGACCGCCGTCCAGGCGTTTCGGCGGGCGGTTCGCTGGCCGCTGCTCAGCAGCAGCGACTCGACGGCGCGGAGGGCGTCGGTGACGGACGGAAGGGCTGTGGCGCGTACCGGCACGGCCTGCATCGTGGAAGTCCCCTCGGAACGGGTGCGCTCACCGGAGGGTGCCCGGCGGGCGGAGTGTGCTGCGCGGACTGGATACGGGACACGCGGGGGCGACGGCGGATGCGGGATCCACCGCGCTGCGTGTATCCAGGGTCACCGCTCGGTGTTACCAGCGCATGACCGGTCGGTCAAACACCAATGAAACCTTGATACGGGCGCCGCGCACGCCGACGCGGCCCATACGCGCCTCCGGCCTGCGAGGAGCGCACGGGCCGCGTCGGATCAGCCGTTACTGCTCAGTATCTTCTTGTGCCCGAATTCACACGGGCCGGGTCACGCGGTCGGCGCCGGGGCCACCGCGCCGCGCCGCTCCATGGCCTGCTGGAACAGCCGGCCCGCGCGGTACGAGGAACGGACCAGCGGCCCGGACATCACACCCGAGTAGCCGATCGCGTCGGCCTCCTCCTTCAGCTCCACGAACTCGTGGGGCTTCACCCAGCGCTCGACCGGGTGGTGGCGCGGGGTCGGCCGCAGGTACTGCGTGATCGTGATGAGTTCGGTGCCCGCGTCATGCAGGTCCTTCAGCGCCTGGCTGACTTCCTCGCGGGTCTCGCCCATGCCGAGGATCAGGTTGGACTTGGTCACCAGGCCGGCCTCGCGGGCGCGGGTGATGACCTCCAGGGACCGCTCGTAGCGGAAGCCGGGGCGGATCCGCTTGAAGATCCTCGGCACCGTCTCCACGTTGTGGCCCAGCACCTCGGGGCGCGAGGAGAAGACCTCGGCGAGCTGCTCGGGCACCGCGTTGAAGTCGGGGATCAGCAGCTCGACCTTGGTGTGGCCGCCCTCCCGCTCCGCCGTCAGCGCGTGGATCTGGCGTACGGTCTCCGCGTACAGCCAGGCGCCACCGTCCTCCAGGTCGTCGCGCGCGACGCCCGTGATGGTGGCGTAGTTCAGGTCCATCGTGACGACCGACTCGCCCACGCGGCGGGGCTCGTCCCGGTCCAGCGCCTGCGGCTTGCCCGTGTCGATCTGACAGAAGTCACAGCGCCGGGTGCACTGGTCGCCACCGATGAGGAACGTGGCCTCGCGGTCCTCCCAGCACTCGAAGATGTTGGGGCAGCCGGCCTCCTGGCACACCGTGTGCAGGCCCTCGCTCTTCACGAGCTTCTGCAGCTGGTTGTACTCGGGGCCCATCTTCGCCCGGGTTTTGATCCACTCGGGCTTGCGCTCGATGGGGGTCTGGCTGTTCCGGACCTCAAGGCGCAGCATCTTGCGCCCGTCGGGTGCGACAGCGGACACTCCGGCACTCCCCTTTGCTTTCCCTGCATTGGATTCTTCGGCGAACACCAGGGTACGCCCGTAGTTCAGACGGCTTTACGTCTGCCCAACCTGTGGCCGACAGGGCCTATTCCCGGAGGAGCGCTCCGAGGGTCAGGCCGTGGCCACGGCATCGTCTCTGCCCCCGACCGTACGCGGGGCGAGGTCGGCGTTCTCCAGGATGTCCCGGAGGTGCTTCTCGGCGACCGGGAGCACCTCGGCGATCGTGATCTCGCGGCCGAGTTCGTAACTGAGCGAGGTGACCCCGGCGTCCCGGATGCCGCACGGCACGATCCGGTCGAACCAGGTGGTGTCCGGGTTCACGTTGAAGGAGAAGCCGTGCATGGTGACGCCCTTGGCGACCCGGATGCCGATCGCGGCCAGCTTCCGGTCCTCGCGGCGCTGGCCGGCGTTGGACGGGGCGTACTCGGGGCCGTTCAGCCGGGCGTCGAACTCCTCGTCCTGCAGCCGGGGGTCGAAGTCGAGCGAAAGGCCGCCGATCGCCGGGCGCTGTTCGACCGGATCGCCCAGCACCCAGACACCGCTGCGGCCCTCGACCCGGCTGGTCTCGACGCCGAACTCGGCGGCCGTACGGATCAGGGCGTCCTCCAGGCGGCGGACATGTGCGACGACGTCCACCGGACGCGGCAGCTTCTGGATCGGGTAGCCGACCAGCTGGCCCGGACCGTGCCAGGTGATCTTGCCACCTCGGTCCACGTCGATGACCGGGGTGCCGTCCAGCGGGCGCTCGCTGTCGGCCGTCCGCCGGCCCGCCGTGTAGACGGGCGGGTGCTCCAGCAGCAGGCAGGTGTCGGGGACGGTGTCCTCGAACCGTGCCGCGTGCACCTCGCGCTGCTTCTGCCACGCCTCCTGGTAGTCGACGGCGTTCTCGCCGAATCCCAGACGGACGAACCGAAGCTCAGTCACGGAAGCAGCCTCTCTACTTGCGGTGCCGGGCTCGGGGGATGTCCCCGGCGGTCACGTCACCATGCAACGAATCGCACCTCCGGCCACTGTACGACCGGCGTCGGAGCGGGGGCCCGGCAGGTGGTTCCCGTCAGCGCCGCCTCAATCCTCACACGATCGGATGAATGTGAAGCGATGGCGGCCGGGGTTGCCTCGTGGGCCGCTAAATTCGCGCCGTTCCCCAGGGCCTGCCCAGCACCGTGACGCCGCGGGGACACGTCAGAGCAGGCCCCAGGGACTGCCCGCCCGGCCCCGAAGGCAGGAGACCGTACAGCTGATGTCGGAACGACCCCCGCAGCGCACCCCCAACCGCCGACTCGCCTCGCTCATCACCGAGGCCGGCTTCTCCAACGCCGGCCTCGCCCGCCGGGTGGACCAGCTCGGTCTCGAACACGGCCTCGACCTGCGCTACGACAAGACCTCCGTGACCCGCTGGCTGCGCGGGCAGCAGCCGAGGGGCACCACACCCGCACTGATCGCCGAGGTCTTCACCCGGCGGCTCGGCAGGCGGCTCTCCGCGCAGGATCTGGGCCTGGACGCCTGCGCGCCGGTCTACGCGGGCCTGGAGTTCGCGGCCACCCCCGCCGAGGCCGTCGACATCGTCAGCGGACTGTGGCGCAAGGACTCCGGCAGCCATGTGGAGCTGCGGAAGATCGCCTTCACCCCGGCGGGGCTGGTCGTCCCCAGCCGGGACTGGCTGATCGGGCGGGCGGACGAGTGGGTGGGACGGGTGGCCGAGGCCGCCGCGGCGGCAGGCGGCACCGGCAGGGCGCACGGGGCCGCCCAGACGCACTCCGGGCCGCGCACACCGCTGGGACCGCAAGCGACGTACGGCAGCGCGGCCAGCGGCAGGCACGGCGCCGGGGGCGGCCTCACCGGAGCCGACGGCGGGTTCACGCCCGGTATGTCCGAGCAGAGCGGCACGCACGTGCCCGGCGTCCGGCACGGCCTGCGCGGCCCCACCCCGTCCCGGCCCGCCGGACCACACGCCCCCGGCGGCTCCCCGGCACCGCTGGGCACCGGGGTCCCCCGGCAGCGGCAGGGCGATCAGGGCTCCGGCCAGAAGGTCGGCAGCGGTGATGTCGCCGCCCTGCGCTCGGTCGCCGAGCTCTTCCGCACCCTGGACAACGCCTACGGCGGCGGCCACGCCAGGCAGGCTCTCGTCCGGTACCTGGAGCACGAGACGGAGCCGATGCTGCGCGGTACGTACGGCGAGGCCACCGGCCGGCGGCTCTTCGCCGCCGCCGCCGACCTGACCCGGCTGGCCGGCTGGACCTCGTACGACATCGCGGCCCACGGGCTGGCCCAGCGCTACTTCGTCCAGGCGTTACGGCTGGCCCAGGCGGCCGGCGACCGGGTCTACGGCAGCTTCGTGCTGATCACCATGAGCCGCCAGGCCGTCTACCTGGGGCACGGACGAGAGGCGGTCCAGCTGGCGCGGGTGGCCCAGCAGGGCGTCGGCTCCGCGGCACCCCACGCCGTACTGGCTCTGCTGCACGCCGTCGAGGCACGCGGGCACGGCGTTCTCGGCGATGCCAAGGCGTGCGCGGCCTCCCTCGTGCGGGCCGAACGCGCGCTGGAGGCCATCCGCCCCGGCGACGAGGTGCCGTACTGGGCGCGCTACTTCGACGAGGCCCAGCTCGCAGACGAGTTCGGGCACTGCCACCGCGATCTCCAGCAGTACCGGGCCGCAGCGCAGCACGCCGAGCGCTCGCTCCAGCTGCGCGCCCCCGGATACGCCCGCAGCAGGCTGTTCTGCCGGGTGGTCCTGGCCTCCGCCCGGCTCGGGCTCGGCGAGCTCGACCAGGCCTGCCGGCTGGGCGCGGAAGCCGCGCAGCAGGCCACGGAGATGCGGTCGGTGCGCGCCACGGAGTACGTACGGGACTTCGAGCGGCGCCTCGAACCCTTCCGCGATGCCGCCGCGGTCCGCGGCTACCGCGAGCGGGTGGCCGCGCTCGGCTGAGACCGCGTTGTCGTGGGCCCGCGCGCCGGGGCGGGGCCGGGTGGTCGTGGTTCCGTGTGGGGATGGGCCCGTGTGGCCGTGGGGCCGTGGGGCCGTGTGGGGTGGGCTGTCCTGAGGTGAGACGGCTTCGGACGGGGACATGTCCGGACGGGACCGTGCCCGGCGGGCACGGCCGCCAGCCCCAGGACACGGCCCCGGAAGGATCTACGCGGCTTCGCGGAGCGCCGTGGTGCTCTCCCCGGACCGCCGCACCCCCAGGTCGGCGAGGATTGAATCGGCGGCGCGGCGGGCGGAGGACAGGGCCCCCTGGACCGTGCCGGTGTCGCGGTGGTCGCCGCACACGTACAGGCCCGCGAGCAGCCGGACCGGGCGCTGCGGGTCGTGCGGAGCCACCATCGCGGGCACCGCCTCCGGGTCGTGATGGGTGGCCAGCAGCTCCCAGTCGTCGGTGGGCGTGCCGTAGAGCGACGCGAGGTGGGCCCGGACCACGCGGTCCAGTTCGGCCGGCGGAGTGCCGAGCACCGTCGAGCTGATCAGGGTCCTGCCGTGTGGAGCGCGCGCGGGATCGACCTCGCTCATCACCGCAGTGTGCGCGACCGGTCCCGGGCTGTCGGCGTCCAGGAGCAGCGAGGCGCCGGTCGGCGGGGGAGCGGGGGCGGAGTGGTGGAGCACCGTCACCGGGTGGAAGGAGGGCACGCGCAGACCGGGCAGCAGCTCGGCCGCGGCGCTCGCGCCGGTCGCGAGCAGCAGGGAGCGGCAGCTCAGTTCACCATGTTCCTCGGTGCGCACCGAGGTGATGTCCGCCGCGGTGACCTGCACACCGGTCCGTACGGTGCCGGGCGGCAGCGTGGCCGCGAGCAGTTCGGGCAGCGTGGCCGAACCTCCCGACGGTACGCAGAGCCTGCCGCTCGCGTAGCCGCGCAGCGCGAGATCGGCGCACCGGCTCGACGTGATGAGCGCGGGGTCGCTGAGCAGCGCCGTGAGCAGAGGGCGTACGAAGCCGTTGAACGTCCGCGGGGGCAGACCGCGGCCGGACAGGGCGTCGAGCGCGGCACGTTCGGGCCGGGCCAGGACACGGGCCCGGGGGGTGGCCGCGAGCCTGGCCAGCGCCGAGCCGAGCCGGGCCTGGTCGATCGCCCCGCCCATGGCACCGGTGAGGCTTCCTCCCAAGGGCGCCCGGGGGGCGCTTGCGAGGGCGCGTGCCGCCCTGAGTGCGCCCCGCGCTCTGCGTGAGCCCCGGGGGCCGCGTATCTCCCCGGTCCGGTAGCGGCGGCCCTCGCTGTGGACGAGTACGCCGGGGTCGAAGTTGCGCAGGACGAGTCCGTCGAGTCCGGGCGTCGCGTACAGCTCCGGATACGAGGTGCTGAGAAGCGGTCCGATGTGGTCGAGCCGGAACCCGTCCACCTCGTCGGTCGTCATCCGGCCGCCGACCCGGGGGCCGGCTTCCAGGACGCTGACGCTCACTCCCGCACTGGTCAGTCGGTGGGCGGCTGAAAGGCCGGCGATACCGGCCCCGATGATGACGACGTCCGCGTGGTGTGCCGTGCTGAGCACAAGCCCCTCCCAGAGTCGGCGCAACTGGTGGGAGGCTCTTGCCCTCGACAGACCACCGGAATGCGCGAGTTCGGAATGAGGCTAGGAGGGCGGCGGGACGATGCGCAGTCGCGCGCGACCCCGGGCACCGGAGCACGGGGTCGCACAGCCGCCCGAATCGGCGCAAGGAGGGCGGCTCTTGGGGCGCGGGGTCAGCGCAGAGCCGCCCGGACGGCGGCGTCGATCCCGGGGAACGCGAAGGCGAAGCCCGAGTCCAGCAGCCGCCCCGGGAGCACCCGCTGACTGCCCAGTACGTCCTCGGCGAAGTCACCGAGGGCGATCCGCAGCGCCGGCGCGGGAGCGGTGAACAGGGTGGGCCGGCGCAGCACCCGGCCCATCGCCGCCGTGACCTCGCCGTTGGTGACCGGATCCGGCCCGGTCAGATTCACCGGTCCGGACAGCTCCGGGGTGTCCAGGACGTGCCGCAGCGCCGCGATGTGGTCGTGCAGCGCGATGAAGCTCCAGTACTGCCGCCCGTTGCCGAGCCGGCCGCCCAGCCCCGCGCGGAACAGCGGGAACAGCCGCCCCCAGGCGCCGCCCTCCCGGGCGACGACCAGTCCGGTGCGCGCGTGCACCGTCCGCACACCTGCCTCCTCGGCGGCGGCGGTGGCTTCCTCCCACTCCACGCACACCGACGGCAGGAAACCGTCGCCGGGCGGTGCGCCCTCGTCGACCGCGCGGTCCCCGGTGTCGCCGTAGAAACCGATCGCGGAGCCGGAGAGCAGCACCTTCGGCCGTACGTCCAGCGAGGCGACGGCCTCGGCGATCGCGGCCGTGCCGAGCACCCGGCTGTCCCGGATCTCCCGCTTGTACGCCTCGGTCCAGCGGTGGTCGCCGACCCCGGCGCCGGCGAGATGGACGACGGCGTCGCAGCCGACCAGCCCGGCCACGTCGACGTAACCCCGCTCGGGGTCCCACTCCACCTCGTCGCCGGACCGCGCCGGGCGCCGGACCAGCCGGACCACCTCATGTCCGTCGGCCCGCAGCGAGCGCACCAGCGCCGCTCCGATGAGTCCGGTCGATCCGGTGACAGCGATACGGGAGTGCGGCATGGAGCCCATCCTGCCCCATGGTTCACGCGATACGGGGCGTGGCACAGTGGCGCCCATGGCTGAGCCTCCCGTCTTCACCGCGTCGCCCGTCCGCCTTGCCGTCCCCGAGGACGGCCCCGCACTCGGAGAGCTCGACCGGGGCACCTGGTCGACGCTGCACGAAGTGATGCCCCGTCCGCAGCCGCCGTACCAGCCGTTCTTCGACGAGCGGCACCGGCCGCAGGACGTCCTGGTTGCCGAGGCGGTGAACCCGCGGGGCGAGACGGTCATCGCCGGCTACATCCGCGTGGTGCCGCCCACCCCGCTGGCCTGCAACACACATGTCCGGCAGATACAGGGACTCGCCGTCGCCGGCTGGGCGCGGGGCCGAGGCACGGGCCGCGCATTGATACGCGCCGCGTGCGCCCACGCGCGCGGGGAGGGCGCGAACCGGATCACTCTGCGCGTGCTGGGGCACAACAGCCCCGCCCGCGCGCTGTACGCCTCCGAGGGCTTCGTCGTCGAGGGCGTGCTGCGCGGAGAGTTCTTTCTGCACGGGCGTTATGTGGACGACGTGCTGATGGGCCGCGCGCTGAGCCCGTGACGGCGGACGGGCGGGCGGACGGGCGACGTGTTCGGCCTGTGCCCCTGCCGGCCCCGCGGGCCCTCCACCCCGGGCCGGGTAGCCCCGGGCCGGGCAGCCCCGGGCCGGGCATGGGGCTACCCGGGCCTCAGCCTGTGGCACCGAAGCGCTGCCACAGCGCGGGCAGCCGCGCCGCCAGGGCATCGTCGTCCTCGAAGCCGAACGGGGTGCCCTCCGGCTCGGCTGCCTGGGGCGGCAGCCCGAGATCGGGCGCGACCACGCCGGTGAGCTGCTCGTACGCCTCGTCGGCTGCGTACCCCAGCTCCTCGGCGTCCCCGTCCAGCTCCTCGTCGAAGTCGTCGAGCAGCTCCGCCAGACTGTCCGGATCGTGCACCGCGCCCTCGAAGATCTCCCGGCCCCGGCCGATCAGCCAGCAGCGGAAGTAGTCGAAGGCGTCGTCGCTCGCCCCGCCGAGCAGTACGGCGGCGGCAGCCCACAGGTCCCAGCGGTACGCCCGGTTGTAGCGGGCCTCGAAGTGTCGCGCGAAGTCCAGCACGGAATCGGGATCGAGCTGCACCAGCCGGTCGACGAGCAGGTCGGCATGGTCCTCGGGGTCGCCGTCGGCGGCCTCGCGGGTGCTGTCGATGAGCTCCCAGAATTCCGTCTCGTCCATCACGGGTCCAGCATCTGCCCCTGAGGCGGCCGATGCACGCGGAGACGCCGAAATGAAGCCTTACGGCCTCATGTCCCGAGGTAGAGCGCACGCAGCGCTTCGGCGGCCGTCGCGAACCTGGTGCGCAGGGCGACAGGCCCCAGTACCTCCAACCCCGGCCCCAGGGACAGCAGCTGACCGTAGGCGACGTCCAGGGACTCGACCGGCAGGACGACCGTGACCCATCCGTCGGGGCCGGGCGGCCCGGCCGCGTCCAGGGCGTCCCGGGCGGCTGCGCGGTCGACGACGTGCGGCAGCCGGCGCACAGCCGCCTCCGAGAGCCGCAGGGTGACCTCGGTCCGCAGGATCGACCGGGCGAACAGGGCCGCGCGTTCGTCCCAGAAGGCGGGCAGGTCGAAGCTCTCGTCCCGGACGAACCGGGTGTCCGACACGGTCACCGCCGTGAAGCGGTCGATCCGGTACACCCGGAAGTCGTCCTCCGCGCGGGCGCAGAGGTACCAGACACCGGCCTTGAGGACGAGCCCGTACGGTGCCAGCTCGCGCTCCGCCCCGGTGTCCCGGCCGGCCCGGCGGTAGCGGACGTGAACCACGCGGTCGTCCCACACGGCCCCGGCCACGGCGGGCAGGAGCGCGGGGGTGGCCGGTTCCTGGTACCAGCCGGGCGCGTCCAGGTGGAAGCGCCGGGAGGCGCTCGTGGAGGCGTCCCGGAAGGAGGGGATCAGGGCCGCCGACACCTTCAGCCTGGCGGCGGAGGCGGCGTCCTCCAGACCCATCTCGCGCAGGGCGGAGGGCAGGCCGGAGAGGAAGAGGGCCTCGGCCTCGTCACGGGCGAGGCCGGTGAGCCGCGTGCGGTACCCGCCGACGAGCCGGTACCCGCCCGCCCGTCCCCGGTCCGCGTAGACCGGCACCCCGGCCTCGGACAGCGCCTGGGCGTCCCGGGTGACGGTCCGCTCGGACACCTCCAGCTCCCGGGCGAGCTCGGCGGCGGTCATGGCGGGGCGGGACTGCAGGAGCAGCACCATTCTGATGAGCCGGGCAGCACGCATGCGGCCATTGTGGCCGTGGTGAGGGGTGTCCGGCCCGGGCCGGGCCGGTTGAGGGCCGGGTATGACCCCGAGCGCCGGCTGGGCTCGGACGGATGTCCTCGATGGCCGGCCCCGGCCCAAAAAGATGTCCCCCCTCGCCGGACGGGCTTGAATGTGCGCCCCGGTGGGGCAGTCGAGCCCGTCCGGCGAGGGGGGACAGAGCCCCGGCCGGAGCGGGGCAGGCAGCGCGGAGGGCGGGGGGGAGCGGGCCGGGCCCGGACCCCCGCCCTCCGGGCCGTCAGAGCCCGTACCGCTCGCGGGCTTCCTTGACCGCCGACGCGGGCACCTCGCCGCGGCGGGCCAGCTGGGCCAGTGCCGCGACCGCGATCGACTGCGCGTCGACGCCGAAGTGGCGGCGGGCCGCGTCACGGGTGTCGGAGAGACCGAAGCCGTCCGTGCCGAGCGAGGTCCAGTCCTGCTCCACCCACTGGCTGATCTGGTCCGGCACCTGGCGCATCCAGTCGCTCACCGCGAGGACCGGGCCCGGTGCGCCTTCCAGCGCCTGGGCCACGTACGGCACCCGCAGCTCGCCCCGGAGCAGCGCCTCGTCGCACTCCAGCGCGTCGCGGCGCAGCTCGCCCCACGAGGTGGCGGACCAGACGTCGGCCGTGACACCCCAGTCGGCTGCCAGCAGCTCCTGGGCCTCGAGGGCCCAGTGGATCGCCGTACCCGAGGCCAGCAGCTGGGCGCGCGGCGCGTCCGCCTTCGCGGGCGTGCCCTCCTTGAACCGGTAGAGGCCCTTGAGGATGCCCTCCTCGACGCCCTCCGGCATCGCGGGCTGCGGCTTCGGCTCGTTGTAGACCGTCAGGTAGTAGAAGACGTTCTCGGCCTCGGGGCCGTACATCCTCCGCAGACCGTCCTTGACGATGACCGCGATCTCGTAGGCGAACGCCGGGTCGTAGTTGAGCGAGGCGGGGTTCGTGGACGCGATCAGGTGCGAGTGGCCGTCCGCGTGCTGGAGGCCCTCACCGGTCAGCGTGGTCCGGCCCGCGGTGGCGCCGACGATGAAGCCCTTGCCGAGCTGGTCGGCGAGCTGCCACATCTGGTCGCCGGTCCGCTGCCAGCCGAACATCGAGTAGAAGATGTAGAACGGGATCATCGTCTCGCCGTGCGTCGCGTACGACGTGGAGGCGGCGATGAAGTCGGCCATGGCCCCGGCCTCGGTGATCCCCTCGTTGAGGATCTGGCCGTCCTTGGCCTCCTTGTAGTACATCAGCTGGTCGCGGTCGACCGGCTCGTACGTCTGGCCCAGCGGCGAGTAGATGCCGGCCGACGGGAACAGCGACTCCATACCGAAGGTGCGGGCCTCGTCCGGGACGATCGGCACCCAGCGCCTGCCGGTCTGCTTGTCCCGCATCAGGTCCTTGACCAGGCGGACGAAGGCCATGGTGGTGGCCATCTCCTGCTTGCCGGAGCCCTTCTTGAGCGCGGCGAACGCGCGCTCCTCGGGCTCGGGCAGCGCCACCGCGTGCACCCGGCGGGCCGGGGCGGGGCCGCCGAGGGCGGCACGGCGCTCCTGGAGGTAACGGACCTCGGGGGAGTCGGCGCCCGGGTGGCCGTAGGGGACCAGGCCGTCGGCGAAGGCGCTGTCCGGGATCGGGAGACCGAGCAGCTCGCGCATGCTCTTGAACTCGTCGATCGACAGCTTCTTCATCTGGTGGTTGGCGTTCTTGGACTCGAAGCCCTTGCCGAGCGTGTAGCCCTTCACCGTCTGGGCGAGGATCACGGTCGGCGCGCCCTTGTGCTCGACGGCCGCACGGTAGGCCGCGTACACCTTGCGGGCCTCGTGGCCGCCGCGGGAGGTGTAGAAGCACTCGGCGATCTTCGCGTCGGTGAGCAGCTTCGCCAGCTCGGCGAGCGCGGGCTCGGCGCCGAAGAAGTGCTCACGGATGTACGCGACGTCGCGGGTGGCGTACGTCTGGAACTGCGCGTCCGGGACCTCACGGAGCCGGCGCACCAGCGCACCCGTGGTGTCGAGCTGGAACAGCTCGTCCCAGGCGTTGCCCCAGAGCGTCTTGACGACGTTCCAGCCGGCGCCGCGGAAGGCGCCCTCCAGCTCCTGGACGACACGGAAGTTGGCGCGGACCGGACCGTCGAGACGCTGCAGGTTGCAGTTGATGACGAAGGTCAGGTTGTCGAGCTTCTCGCGCGCGGCCAGCGCGAGGGCGGCGGTCGACTCGGGCTCGTCCATCTCGCCGTCGCCCAGGAAGGCCCAGACGTGCGAGTTCGACGTGTCCTTGATGCCCCGGCCGGACAGGTAGCGGTTGAAGCGCGCCTGGTAGATCGCCGAGAGCGGGCCGAGGCCCATCGACACGGTGGGGAACTCCCACAGCCAGGGCAGCCGCCGCGGGTGCGGGTAGGACGGCAGACCGTCGCCGCCCGCCTCCTGGCGGAAGTTGTCGAGCTGCTGCTCGCTCAGCCGGCCGTCGAGGAAGGCGCGGGCGTAGATGCCGGGGGAGGCGTGACCCTGGATGTAGAGCTGGTCGCCTGAGCCGTCCCCCTCCTTGCCGCGGAAGAAGTGGTTGAAGCCGGTCTCGTACAGCCAGGCCGCCGAGGCGAACGTGGCGATGTGGCCGCCGACGCCGAAGCGGGCGCCACGGGTGACCATCGCGGCCGCGTTCCAGCGGTTCCACGCGGTGATCCGCGATTCCATCTCCAGGTCGCCGTCGAAGTCGGGCTCCGCGGCGGTGGGGATGGAGTTGACGTAATCGGTCTCCAGCAGCTTGGGCAGCGCGATACCGGCGCCCTCGGCGTGCTGGAGCGAGCGGCGCATCAGATACGCGGCACGGTGCGGGCCCGCGGCCTTGGTGACGGCATTCAGGGAGGCCGCCCATTCGGCGGTCTCCTCCGGGTCGCGGTCCGGGAGCTGGTCGAGCTCGCTCGGAAGCTTTCCTACGGGGTCGGTCATGATCGCCGCCTTCCGGTGAGGAGGGGGGTGGAGAAGTCCCTGACTGGCAGGACAGGGCGATGGGGCCGGTGGGCCCGCGGAGTGAACTGTAAGGCTCCGATCGATGATCGATCAAAGGATGAAAGGCAAAACTTCTCGATATGAAGAAATTGGCATGGGGTGCCGCGAAGCGGGGCACGGAGTGACGGGATTTATCAGGCAAAAAGGGCACTGACCTGCACAGGTGAGCGCCCCGTGCGACGCATGCGCACCGTGGCGCGCGACGGCCTCAGGCGCGCGGCGCGCAGCCCAGCACATGGGCCTTGACCAGGACCCCGATGTCCGGGTCCTTGCGCAGGAACGCCTCGATCAGCGCCTCGTGCTCCTCGGCGTACGACTTCTGCACCGTGCCCAGCCAGCGGATCGAGAGCGCCGTGAACACCTCGATGCCCAGGCCCTCCCAGGTGTGCAGCAGCACCGCGTTGCCGGCCGCCCGGACCATCTCCCGGTGGAACCCGACCGTGTGGCGCACCTGCGCCTCGCCGTCCGCCAGCCGGTCGGCCTCGTACAGCGCCGTCACGTGCGGGGCGAGCAGCGAGCAGTCCTCGCCGAGCCCCGGGGCCGCCAGCTCGGCGGCGATCTGCTCCAGGCCCGCCCGTACCGGGTAGCTCTCCTCCAGATCGGCGGCGGAGAGGTTGCGGACGCGGACGCCCTTGTTGGGCGCCGACTCGATCAGCCTGAGCGTCTCCAGCTCCCGCAGCGCCTCGCGCACGGGCGTCTGGCTGACCTCCAGCTCGGTGGCGATGCGACGCTCGACGATCCGCTCACCCGGCTTCCAGCGCCCGCTGACGATCCCGTCCACGATGTGCTCGCGGATCTGTTCGCGCAGCGAGTGGACGACGGGCGGGGTCATGAGGGGCTCCTTCGGGGCAAACCGGTGCTGCCTGCACCAACTCGGCGGCCGGAGCGACCGGTCGTGTCTAGACAATACGGCGGCGCCCCCGCCCGGGAGTGTTCCGGACGGGGGCGCCGCTGGTGAGGCTGGTTACAGCCGCGGTGCTCAGAGGCCGAGCTCGACCTCGAACTCACCGGCCTCCAGGATCGCCTTGACCGAGGTCAGGTAGCGGGCGGCGTCAGCGCCGTCCACCAGACGGTGGTCGTAGGAGAGCGAGAGGTACGTCATGTCGCGGACGCCGATGACGGTGCCCTCCTCGGTCTCGATGACCGCGGGACGCTTGACGGTGGCGCCGATGCCCAGGATGGCTGCCTGGTTCGGCGGCACGATGACGGTGTCGAACAGCGCACCGCGCGAGCCGGTGTTGCTGATGGTGAAGGTGGCACCGGACATGTCGTCCGGCGTCAGGCCGCCGCCGCGGGCCTTGCCGGCCAGCTCGGCGGTCTTCTTCGAGATGCCGGCGATGTTCAGGTCGCCCGCACCCTTGATGACCGGGGTCATCAGGCCCTTCTCGGCGTCCACGGCGATGCCGATGTTCTCCGAGTCGAAGTACGTGATCGTGCCTTCGTCCTCGTTGATCCGGGCGTTGACGACCGGGTGGGCCTTCAGCGCCTGGGCAGCGGCCTTGACGTAGAACGGCATCGGGGAGAGCTTGACGCCCTCACGGGCCGCGAAGGCGTCCTTGGCCTTGTTGCGCAGCTTCATCAGCTTGGTGACGTCGACCTCGACGACCGTGGTCAGCTGAGCCTGCGAGTGCAGGGCCTTCATCATGTTCTCGCCGATGACCTTGCGCATGCGGGTCATCTTGACCGTCTGACCGCGCAGCGGGGAGGCCTCCAGCTTCGGCGCCTTGGAGGCGGCCGGAGCGGCGGCGGCGGGCGCCGGGGCAGCGGCGGCGGCCTTGGCGGCCTCCGCGGCGGCGACGACGTCCTGCTTGCGGATACGGCCACCGACGCCGGTGCCCTTGACCGCGCCCAGGTCGACGCCGTTCTCGGCGGCGAGCTTGCGGACCAGCGGCGTGACGTACGCGCCGTCGTCACCGGAGGTCGCGGCCGGAGCGGCCGGGGCCACCGGAGCCGGGGCGGCGGCGACGGGCGCCGGAGCGGCCGGGGCCGGAGCGGCGACGGGCGCTGCGGGAGCCACCGGTGCCGGTGCCGGAGCCGGAGCGGCCGGTGCGGGGGCGGCCGGGGCCGGAGCGGCCGGAGCCGGGGCGGCCGGAGCCGGGGCGGCCGCGGGTGCCGGGGCGGCGGCCGGAGCGGCAGCGGCCGGGGCGGCACCGGGAGCACCGATGACGGCGAGCTTGGCGCCGACCTCGGCGGTCTCGTCCTCGGCGACGACGATCTCCAGCAGCACACCGGAAACCGGGGCCGGGATCTCGGTGTCGACCTTGTCCGTGGAGACCTCGAGCAGGGGCTCGTCCTCCGTGACCTCCTCGCCGACCTCCTTCAGCCAGCGGGTGACGGTGCCCTCGGTGACGCTCTCGCCGAGCGCCGGGAGGGTGACGTCGGTGCCGGAGGCGCCACCGGCGGGGGCGGCGGCCGGGGCCTCGGCCGCGGGGGCCGGGGCGGCGGGTGCCTCGGCGGCGGGCGCCGGGGCCGGGGCGGCCTCGGGCTCCGCGGCCGGAGCGGCGGCGGGGGCCGGGGCGCCCGTGCCGTCGTCGATGACGGCCAGCTCGGCGCCGACCTCGACGGTCTCGTCCTCGGCGACCTTGATGGAGGCCAGGATGCCGGAGGCGGGGGCCGGGATCTCGGTGTCGACCTTGTCGGTCGACACCTCGAGCAGCGGCTCGTCGGCCTCGACGCGCTCGCCCTCGGCCTTCAGCCAGCGGGTGACAGTGCCCTCGGTGACGCTCTCGCCGAGCGCCGGAAGGGTTACGGAAACCGACATGGTTTCAGTTGCTCCTAACGAAAATGCGGAAGTGGTCGGTCGTCGCGCCCGGTCGACTGAATCAGTCGTGGGAGTGCAGGGGCTTGCCGGCGAGGGCCAGGTGGGCCTCGCCCATCGCCTCGTTCTGCGTCGGGTGGGCGTGGATCAGCTGAGCGACCTCGGCCGGCAGCGCTTCCCAGTTGTAGATGAGCTGGGCTTCGCCGACCTGCTCGCCCATACGGTCACCGACCATGTGGACGCCGACCACGGCACCGTCCTTGACCTGGACGAGCTTGATCTCGCCCGCGGTCTTGAGGATCTTGCTCTTGCCGTTGCCCGCGAGGTTGTACTTCAGCGCGACGACCTTGTCCGCGCCGTAGAGCTCCTTGGCCTTGGCCTCGGTGATGCCGACGGAGGCGACCTCGGGGTGGCAGTACGTCACCTTCGGGACACCGTCGTAGTCGATCGGGACGGTCTTCAGGCCGGCCAGCCGCTCCGCGACGAGGATGCCCTCGGCGAAGCCGACGTGCGCGAGCTGGAGCGTCGGGGCCAGGTCGCCCACGGCGGAGATCGTCGGAACGTTCGTCTGCATGTACTCGTCGACGAGGACGTAGCCGCGGTCCATCGCGACGCCTGCCTCCTCGTAGCCGAGACCCTGCGAGACGGGGCCGCGGCCGATCGCGACGAGCAGCAGCTCGGCCTCGAAGGTCTTGCCGTCGGCGAGGGTCACCCGGACGCCGTCCTGGGTGTACTCGACACCCTGGAAGAACGTACCGAGGTTGAACTTGATGCCGCGCTTGCGGAACGCGCGCTCAAGAAGCTTCGAGCTGTTCTCGTCCTCGACCGGGACGAGGTGCTTCAGGCCCTCGACGATGGTGACGTCGGTGCCGAAGGACTTCCACGCCGAGGCGAACTCGACGCCGATGACGCCGCCGCCCAGCACGATCGCGGACTTCGGGACACGGTCCAGCTTCAGCGCGTGGTCCGAGGAGATGATCCGGTTGCCGTCGATCTCCAGGCCCGGCAGCGACTTCGGCACGGAGCCGGTCGCCAGGAGCACGTGGCGGCCCTGGATGCGCTGGCCGTTCACATCCACCGAGGTGGCGGAGGACAGCCGTCCCTCACCCTCGATGTAGTGCACCTTGCGGGACGCGATGAGGCCCTGCAGACCCTTGTACAGGCCCGAGATCACGTCGTCCTTGTACTTGTGGACGGCCGCCATGTCGATGCCCTCGAAGGTGGCCTTGACGCCGAACTGATCGGCCTCGCGCGCCTGGTCGGCGATCTCGCCGGCGTGCAGCAGGGCCTTCGTGGGAATGCAGCCGTTGTGCAGGCAGGTACCGCCGACCTTGCCCTTCTCGATCAGGGCGACGTCCAGGCCCAGCTGCGCTCCGCGCAGGGCCGCGGCATAACCGCCGCTACCACCGCCGAGGATCACTAGGTCGAAAACGGTGCTGGCGTCGTTCGCCACGTCACGTCCTCCATGCATGTGCGCCGGATGCCGGGCCCCGTCATCGGGGTGTGACCGGCCGGTCGGCTGGTGTTCGGCCGCTTTTGTCATTCGGCCCTGTGGTGGGGGCCCTGTCCTGCCGAGAACCCATCTTCGCACTTGTTGACGGTGGGCGGGACGCGGGGCCCGTGTCTGAGACGGATGATCGTCCGTCCCAGCGGGTTACCACTGCGTAGGGACGTCCGGATTTCGTCGAGAGCGAAACCCGGCGCGGCCGCTGCGGCTGTGGCATGGGTACAACGCGTACGGCCCCGGACGTATGCCCGGGGCCGTACATCATCGGCAGGTCCAGAGGCAGCCGCTCAGCCGAGGTCTCCGGCAGCGGTGCGCTCCGCCAGCTTCACCAGGGTGCGGACCGCGGATCCGGTGCCGCCCTTCGGCGTGTAGCCGTACGGGGCGCCCTCGTGGAAGGCCGGGCCCGCGATGTCCAGGTGCGCCCAGGCGATGCCCTCGCCCACGAACTCCTGAAGGAACAGGCCGGCCACCAGGCCGCCGCCCATCCGCTCGCCCATGTTGGCGATGTCGGCGGTCGGGGAGTCCATGCCCTTGCGCATGTCGGCCGGGAGCGGCATCGGCCAGGAGGCCTCACCGACCTCGTCGGCGATCTCGTGGATGGAGGTACGGAAGGCGTCGTCGTTCGCCATGATGCCGAAGGTGCGGTTGCCCAGGGCCAGCACCATCGCGCCGGTCAGGGTCGCCACGTCGACGATCGCGTCCGGGGCCTCCTCGGAGGCGCGGGTCAGCGCGTCGGCGAGGACGAGACGGCCCTCGGCGTCCGTGTTGAGGACCTCGACGGTCTTGCCGCTGTACATGCGGAGCACGTCGCCGGGGCGGGTGGCGTTGCCCGACGGCATGTTCTCGGCCAGCGCCAGCCAGCCGGTGACGTTGACCCGCAGGCCCAGACGGGCGGCGGCGACGACGGTGGCGAACACGGCGGCGGCGCCGGCCATGTCGCACTTCATCGTCTCGTTGTGGCCGGCCGGCTTCAGCGAGATGCCGCCCGAGTCGTAGGTGATGCCCTTGCCCACCAGGGCCAGGGTCTTCTCCGCCTTCGGGTGCGTGTAGGCGAGCTTCACCAGGCGCGGGCCGCGGGACGCGCCCTGGCCGACGCCCAGCAGGCCGCCGTAGCCGCCCTTGACCAGGGCCTTCTCGTCGAGCACCTGCACCTTGATGCCGTGCTCCTTGCCGGCGGCGGTGGCCACGGCGGCGAAGGACTCGGGGTACAGGTCGTTCGGCGGGGTGTTGATCAGGTCGCGGGCGCGGTTGATCTCCTCGGCGACCGCGACGGCGCGCTCGGCGGCGGCCTTGAAGGCCTTGTCGCGGGGCTTGGCGCCCAGCAGGGCGATCTCGGCGAGCGGCAGCTTCGGGCTGTTGGCCTTCGCGCCCTTGGGGGCGAGCTTGTTCTCGCCGGCCTGGTAGGCGGTGAAGGCGTACGCGCCCAGCAGCGCGCCCTCCGCGATGGCCTCGGCGTCCTCGACGGAGCCGACGGGCAGCGCGAAGCCGGCCTTCTTCGAGCCCGCGAGCGAGCGGGCGGCGGAGCCGGCGGCCCGGCGCAGCGCCTCGGTGTCGTACGAGCCGTCCGCCTCCGGGACCGTGCCGAGTCCGGCCGCGATGACGACCGGCACCTTCAGGCCGTCGGGCGCGGGGAGCTTGGTCAGTTCGCCCTCGGCACCGGAGGCACCCAGGGTCGCCAGGACGGCGGCGAGCTTTCCGCCGAACGCCTTGTCGACGGCCTCGGCGCCCGGTGCGAGGACCAGGTCGCCGGACTTGGGGCCGGCGGCCTTGGCGACGCCGATGACGAGCGCGTCGGCGCGCAGCGTCGCCGCACCGGCAGTGCTGAGAGTGAGAGCAGTCACGGTGGTGAAATCTCGCTTCCGTTGAGTTCTTTTTCGGCCGAGGGGTGGGGCGACCGTGCCCGGCGCATCGTAGACGCCGCCGCGATGTGCCGGGAATGAGCCTACGCGCGCCTTTGCTGCCCGATTACGGCGGCGGGCGTTCAGCGCTCCAGGACGGCCGTACGGTTGTCATACCGGGATGATCTTCCCGGCGGAACGGACCGCGAACGCAACGGCGTTGGCGGGCAGCCCTTGGAGGGAACGATGAACGACCGGATGGCCGCACGGGCGACCGGCCGGCCGATGGTGTCGCGCGTCACCGTACTGATTCTGTTGGTGATGCTGGCCGGCTGCACCTCGGCGCCCGGATCCGCCCCGTCGCCGGCCCCGTCGTCCGCCCCCTCCGGACGGTCCGCCGCGGCGCGCTGGCAGCCGGAGCCGGGGACCGACTGGCAGTGGCAGCTCTCCGGCCGGCTGGACACGACGGTGGACGCCCCGGTGTACGACATCGACGGCTTCGACCACGACGCGGCGCGGGTGGCCGAGCTGCACCGCAAGGGGCGGAAGGTCATCTGCTACCTGTCCACCGGCGCCTGGGAGGAGTTCCGCCCGGACGCGGCGCGGTTCCCCACGGCCGTCCTCGGCAAGGGCAACGGCTGGAAGGGGGAGCGCTGGCTCGACATCCGGCGCACCGAGGTCCTGGAGCCGCTGATGGAGAGCCGGATCTCCATGTGCGCGAAGAAGGGCTTCGACGCGGTCGAGCCCGACAACATGGACGGCTACCGCAACCCGAGCGGCTTCCCGCTGACCGCCGCCGACCAGTTGCGCTACAACCGGCTGATCGCCCGCATCGCCCACCGCCACCACCTCGCGGTGGGTCTGAAGAACGACCTGCCCCAGATCCCGGAGCTGGTGGGTGAATTCGACTTCGCCGTCAACGAGCAGTGCGCCCAGTACGAGGAGTGCGAGGAGCTCTCCCCGTTCGTGAAGGCGGGCAAGGCGGTCTTCCATGTGGAGTACGAGCTGCCCGTGGCGCGGTTCTGCGCGCAGTCCCGGAAGCTGGGGCTGAGCTCGTTGCTCAAGAAGTACGAGCTCGGTGTCTGGCGTGAGCGGTGCCCGGCGGCGGGCGCCTGACGGAACGCCGAGGGGCCCGGCCGGAAGCCGCCGGGTCCCGCCGGGCGCGCGACGGGCCGGGGCCGGGTCAGCCCAGCGCCAGCCCCACCAGCGTCACCGTCGCCGCCGTCTCCGCCAGCGCCCCGAACACATCGCCGGTCACGCCGCCGAAGCGCCGCACGCAGTGCCGCAGCAGCAGCTGGGCCACCGCGAGCGCGGCCAGGGCGGCCAGCGCGTACCGCAGCGCCCCGTATCCGCCGAGCAGCGCGCCGGCGCCCGCGCACGCCGCCACCGTCAGGGCCCCGGCCGCCACCGCGCCCGCGGCCGGGACCGTGCCCGCGACCGCCGCACCCAGCCCCTCCGGGCGGGCCGCCGGGACGCCCCGGCGGGAGGCCAGCGTGAGGGCGAGCCGGGCGACGACGGCGGAGGCGACGGCCGCCACCGCACCCTGCGCCCAGTCCCGCGCGTACAGCTGCTGAAGGACCGCCACCTGGGCGAGCAGCACGAACAGCAGGGTGATCACGCCGAACGGTCCGATGTCCGACTGCTTCATGATCCGCAGCGCGTCGTCGGCCGGCTTGCCGCTGCCCAGACCGTCGGCGGTGTCCGCCAGACCGTCGAGGTGCAGCCCCCGGGTGAGGGCCGCCGGCACGGCGGCGGAGGCGACGGCGGCGAGCAGCGGTCCCGAGCCGGACAGCAGGAGCAGGCCGCCGGGAACCGCCGCGAGCACACCGACGACAAGACCGGCCAGGGGGGCGCACAGCATTCCGGCCCGGGCGGTTCCCCGGTCCCAGCGGCTGACGCGGACGGGGAGCACGGTGAGGGTGCCGAAGGCGAAACGAAGGCCGTGGCTGTTCAGGGAGGTCACGGCGCGCAGGCTAATCGGTGCGCGAGGCCGCTAGATTGTCCAAATCGGCGCAGAGTGGTGTGTCATCGACTTTTCGGGAGTGGGTGGGATGGGTCACTGGTTCGACCGGAACATCGTCGAGCCGGGGAAGCTGCCCCTGCTCCTGGCGCTGGCCGCCTTCGTCCTGACCTTCGCCGTCACCCGGGTCATCACCCGCATGATCCGGGCCGGCAAGGGGCCGTTCCGCAACTTCACGCCGGGCGGGGTGCACATCCACCACGTGGTGCCGGGCGTGGTGCTGAGCGTGGTCGGCGGGTTCGGGGCGGTGGCCTGCGGGCAGCACGGCTTCGCGGCCGGCGCCTGTGCGGTCGTCTTCGGCGTGGGTGCGGGGCTGGTGCTGGACGAGTTCGCCCTGATCCTGCATCTGGACGACGTGTACTGGACCGAGGAGGGGCGCCGGAGCGTCGAGGTCGTGGTGCTCACCGCCGCCCTCGTCCTGCTGGTGCTCGGCGGCTTCCTCCCGCTCGGTGTGAACGACCTGAGCGACGATCAGCAACAGGGCCGGCTCGGCGTCGTCCTCACGCTCGTCGTCAACTTCTGCTTCGTCCTCGTCGCGCTGTTCAAGGGCAAGGTGCGGATGGCGGTGGTCGGCACCCTGGTCCCGTTCGTCGCCCTGGTCGGGGCGGTCCGGCTGGCCCGGCCGACCTCGATGTGGGCCAGGCGGTTCTACCGCAACCGCCACCGGGCCCGCTCCCGGGCGGTGCTGCGCGCGTACCACCACGACGTCCGCTGGGTGGGGCCGAGGCGCAGGTTCCAGGATCTGATCGGTGGCGCGCCCGACCGGGTCCCCACACCCCCGGGGGAGTCCCGCGCACCCTGACGGCCGCGGGACCGGCGCCGCCCGCGCAGGGCCGGGACCGCGCACAGCACCAGCGCCGCCAGGACGGCCGCCAGGTGCTCCTTGCCCGCCAGGTTGTCCTTCACCGCGATCTCCACCACCATCGCCACGATCACCAGTGCCCCGGTGAACCGGGCCCGGTGGGCCCAGCAGACGCATAAGGCCAGGGCGACCACCGCCGCCGAGGGGCCGGTGTCGACGACCTGCGCGTCGGAGCCCGGCAGGCCCAGGAACCCGTCGGGGCCCGCCGCGACACCGATGCGCGCGTACCCCGTGCCGGCCAGCGTCGCGGCGTACGCGACCAGCAGCGTCCGCCGCCGCCCCAGGCAGATCTCGGCGGTCCCGAACACCAGCAGCACCTGAACCAGCGCACCCCAGACCGGCAGGTCGAGCGCGGGGACGAACAGCGAGAGCGGCGTACGCAGCAGAGCGGCCCACAGCGGATCCTCCGCCCGCACCGCCCCGAGCGTCTGCACCGGGCCGTACCCCCAGGGCCGGTTCTGCACCACTTGGAGCAGCGCCGTCAGGCAGACCGAGGCCAGGGTCACCGGGACGGCCCGGAGCCGCTCGGTGGCGAGCGCCGCGCGTACGGTCGTCCACAGCGGGCCCCACTCCCGGCGGGCGGCCCGGCCGAGCGCGCGCAGGGGGGTCATCCACGCGGTCCGAGCCTGGCGCGGTGCAGCCACTTGGGCAGTCCGGGCGCCTCCAGGAACCCTTCGGCACGGCCCGCGGCGATGGCGATGCGCGGCAGGTCCGCGCTCTTCTCGAAGAGCAGGTAACGGGGTTCCCAGATCGGCCGGTACTTGGCGTTGGCGCGGTAGAGCGACTCGATCTGCCACCACCGCGAGAAGAAGCTGAGCAGCGAACGCCACAGCCTGAGCACCGGTCCGGCGCCGAGCCGCGATCCGCGCTCGAAGACGGAACGGAACATCGCGAAGTTCAGTGACACCTGGGTGACGCCGATCTTCCCGGCGCGTCGCAGGAGTTCGATGACCATGAACTCCATCAGGCCGTTCTCGGCGTCCCGGTCACGGCGCATCAGATCCAGCGAGAGACCGTTCGGGCCCCAGGGGACGAAGCTCAGTACGGCGCGCAGCTCACCGCTTCCGCCGCCCTGGGCGGTGTCCCGGCATTCGAGCATCACGCACTGCCCGTCGGCCGGGTCGCCGAGCCGCCCGAGCGCCATCGAGAAGCCGCGTTCGGTCGCGCCGTCGCGCCAGTCGTCGGCCCGGCGCACCAGTTCGGCCATCTCGGCTGCGGGGATGTCCGCGTGACGGCGCACGGTCACCTCGTAACCGGCCCGTCCGACGCGGTTGTAGGCCTGGCGGACGGTGCGCATCGCCCGCCCCTCCAGGGTGAATTCGGCGGTCTCCACGATCGCCTCGTCGCCCAGCTCCAGGGCGTCGAGGCCGTGCCGGGCGTAGATCGTGCCGCCCTCCTCGCTCACTCCCATGGCCGCCGGGATCCAGCCGTGCGCGCGTGCCTCGGCCAGCCAGGGTCCGATCGCCCCGGGCCAGGCCTCGGGGTCGCCGATCGGATCGCCGGAGGCCAGGGAGACCCCGCCGACCACCCGGTAGACGACGGCGGCCTTCCCGGTCGGCGACCAGATGACGCTCTTCTCGCGGCGCAGCGCGAAGTAGCCGAGCGAGTCCCGCTCCCCGTGCTTGTCGAGCAGCGCACGCAGTGCTCCCTCGTCCCCGGGGGTGATCGGGTCGACCGCGCGGCGGGCGCGGAAGGCCGCGTACACGACGGCGATGAGCAGCAGCGTGGACAGGATGTTGACGGCGACGTCCACCCAGCCCGGAGTGGAGATGCCGGAGAACCTGGAGTCGTCGGCGGCGACCGAGACCAGCCGCAGCGCGCCGTAGCGCCAGCGGTCCAGGAACGTCGAACGGTGGTCGTCGTGCGCGGTGTTGGTGAGCGTGACCAGACCGGCGGCGATCAGCGAGGTGACCAGCAGACCGCCGACGGCCACCAGCACCGCGAGTCTCGGGTTGGACCGGTCGCCCTTCGCGTAGAACTCACGCCTGCCGAGGGCGAGCGCGAGGACGAAGGCGGCGGTCAGTGCCAGCGAGATCCAGTTCTGCGGGTACCGCCGGATCTCCGGAAAGCCGATCACCGCGGCGAAGAGCAGCAGGGTGAGCCCGCTCAGCACCATGTTGACGATCCAGGCCGCCCGTTTGCGCCGCCGCATCGTGACCGCGAGGAACAGTGCGACGACCCCTGAGGAGAAGCCCGCGGTGAGCAGGTAGGGCGTGAAGTAGTCCTCGGTGTTGTGGCGTCGCAGATCCTGGCCGAAGGTGACCCAGACGGCGCTCAGGAAATTGAGGAACGACACGACCCGCAGGTACCCGATGGCGAAGGCCGCGCCGCGTCGCGACCGGGTGGTGCTCTGCGGGCTTCCGGTGCTCTGCGGCCGTTCGGCGCTTCGCGGTTGTCCGGGGTGCTGCGGCCGGACGGCGGCCCGCCCGGGTTCCTTGCTGGCCAACTGGACCTCTCCCATGAAAAGCGATCATATGGGGCATCGCGCTTCATGAGGGGCTGCTCTGCGGCCGGTGTCCGGGCGGCCGCAGTCCGATGGCTCAGCTGCCGCCCGTCACTCCCCGGCCGGGTCTGCCCGGCCGGTCCCCCCGTCCGCGGAAACCCCCTCGCCGTCGTCCTGCGCGCCGTCCTCCGAGGGCTCCGCCGCGCGTTCGGGCAGCTCCGCAGCCAGCGCGGCCGCGGCCTGGACGAACGGAAGTGCGAGCAATGCCCCGCTTCCCTCACCGACGATGACGCCGTGGTCCAGCAGCGGGTTGAGCGCCATCCGGTCCAGCGCCTTCGCCTGCGCCGGTTCACCGCTCAGCTGGCCCGCCAGCCACCAGTCCGGTGCCCGGAACGCGGCCCGCTGACCGACCAGAGCCGCGGCCGCGCAGACCACACCGTCCAGGATCACCGGGAGCCGGCGCACCGCGCACTGCAACAGGAAGCCGGTCATCGCGGCCAGGTCCGCACCGCCCACCGTGGCCAGCAGCTCCAACTGGTCGCCCAGCACCGGCCGGGCGCGGCGCAGCGCGTCACGGACCGAGGCGCACTTGCGCATCCAGGCCAGGTCGTCGATCCCCGCACCGCCGCGCCCGGTGACCACCGAGGCGTCGGTCCCGCAGAGCGCCGCGATCAGGGTGGCTGCGGCCGTCGTGCCGCCGACGCTCAGATCGCCGAGCACCACCAGATCGGTGCCCGAATCGGCCTCCTCGTCGGCGATCGCCATGCCGAGACGCACCGCCTGTTCGGCCTCCTCGACCGTCATGGCGTTCTCGATGTCGATCCGGCCGGTGCCGCGCCGGACCCGGGTCCGGACGACCGCTTCCGGCAGCAGCGCGGGATCGCAGTCCAGACCGGCGTCGACGATCCGTACGGGCACGGAGAACGTGCGGGCCAGCACGGCGAGCGGCGTCGAGCCCTCCAGCGTGGCGCGCACCAGCTCGTGCGCGGTGCCGGCCGCACGGCCGGACACACCCAGCTCCGCCACCCCGTGATCACCGGCGAACAGCACCACTCGGGCCTGCTGGACCGGCCTGACCGGCACGGACTGCTGGGCGGCCGAGAGCCATTCACCCAGCTCGTCGAGGCGGCCGAGGGCGCCCGGCGGCACGATGAGCCGCTCCCGGCGTTCCTCGGCATCTCGCCGTACACCCCCGTCGGGGCGTTCGATCAGGTCGGAGAAGTCGTCCAGATTCACGGGGGTCTGCCTCGCGGGTCGATACGTGGTGGGCCGGGGAGCCCGGCGGCGGGCCCCTTGCGGAACAGTACCTGCCGCGATTTCCGGCTCCCCTTCAGTGCGGCGCCCGGTCCCCGAACCGCAGTTGCGTGATCGCGGGCGTGAGGGTCCGCAGCCCGGGGAGCAGATTCTGGATCCGGATCAGCTCACCCATCGCGCCGCGCCCGCGCGGCAGCCGCAGCGCCCGCACCTCCGTGATCCCCGGATGCGCGCTGCGCAGCTTCCCGCGTTCGCCGGGGTTCATCGCCCAGCGCATCGGCGGGATCGTCATGTCGCCGACCTTCGACGTACCCGCCACCGTGCCCTTCGCGAGCCACCGGGCCATCGAGTCCAGGACGAGGATCCCGCCCGGCAGCCGTTCGGCGCAGGCCGCCAGGATCCCGCGTACCTCGGCGGGACGCAGATACATGAGCAGCCCCTGCGTCGTGACGACCACACCCCGGCCCTCCGGGTCCTCGATCTCGTCCAGCCAGGACGGATCGGTCGCCGATCCGGCCAGGTTCCGCAGCCGGTCCGAGGGCGGCAGCAGGGTGCGGCGCAGCCGGGCGACCTCGGGCAGCTCCACACTCAGCCAGTTCAGCCGTCCGTTGTCGACCCGCCAGAAACCGGTCTCCAGACCGTCGCCGAGCGCCACCACGGTGGCGTCCGGGCGGTCGGCGAGATACGCCCGCACGGCCAGGTCGAAGCAGCGCGAGCGCAGCCCCTGGGCCTGGGAGTTGAACGGATTCGGAATCCCGAACCGCGCCTCGAACGGATAGTCCAGATCCGTCAGCAGCCGGAGCGCCATCGGATCGTCCAGCACCGGATAGGGCCGGCCCGCCTCGTACGCCCGGTTGTACAGCGTCCACAACAGGGTCTCCGGCACCCCGTCCAGCATCGGCCGCACACGTGCCATGTCCGTTCCTCCTGTTCCGTTCGGTTCCGTTCCGTTCGGTCGTGCCGGTGAGCCTGCCCGTCAGCCGCGCGGGGTCAGCCGCGCAGGGCCTGTGCCCGCCCGTCAGCCGCGCAGGGTCAGCACCTGCCCGGCCACCACCAGCAGCACCTGCTCGCACTCCTCGGCGACCGAGGCGTTCAGCCGCCCCAGCTCGTCCCGGAAACGACGCCCGGCAGCGGTCGCGGGCACCACACCGGAGCCGGTCTCGTTGGTCACCGCGACGACGGTGCGCCGCGCCCCCCGGACCGCCGCCACGAGCTCGGCGGTCCGCACCCGCAGCGCGCTCTCCCCACCCCCTGCCCACGCCGCGTCGTCCCAGGCGTCCACCCGGTCCATCGCGTCCGTCAGCCAGAGCGACAGGCAGTCGATCAGCAGCGGCGGTCCGTCCGAGGCCAGCAGCTCCGCCAGCTCGCAGGTCTCCTCGGTGCGCCAGGCAGCCGGTCTGCGCTCCCGGTGCAGTCCGATCCGGGCCGCCCACTCCCGGTCGCCCTCCCGGCTGCCCCCGGTCGCCACGTACACGACCTCGGGATACGTCTCAAGACGCCGCTCGGCCTCGACCGACTTCCCCGATCGCGCGCCGCCGGTGACCAGGGTGCGCCGGGGAACGTCCGATGCGGGGGCGTACGCCCCGACCGTCAGCGTCGTCCCGTCCGGCACGGCCCGTGCGCCGGCCGCGGCGAGCCGGCGGCCGAGCTCGGGGCCGGGCGGCGCGTCATGGTCCAGATGGACGGCGACCACCTCGGTCGCCGGCCCGATCGCCTCGACGGCCCGCAGCCGGGCCACCGCGTCGGGCCGTCCCACGATGTCACCGACGACCATGGCGTACGGCTCCGCCATCCGGTCGGTGAGACCGGCCGGTGCGGCGCCCGGCGGCAGGTAGAGCAGCCGCTCGCCGTCCGGCGAGGTGACCTCGTACCCGGTACCCGGTGCGTCCATCGGTACGGCCCGCACCCGGTGTCCGCTGATCAGCGTCAGCTCCCGCCCGTCCGGTACCCGGCCCGCCGGGGGCAGCCCGGCGGGCAGTTCGACGGCGGGTCCGTCGTGCGGATGGGTGAGCAGCACCTGGCGTACGCCGGTGAGCGAATGCCCCGCGCGCGCGGCGGCGAACACCGCTCCCGGGGTGAGATCGAGCAGCAGCGCGTCGTCGACCAGCAGGGCGGTCGCGGCCCGGGCCCGCGCCCCTCGGGCGGTGGCGCAGGCGGCGCAGGGACAGTCGGGCCGCGGCAGCCCGTCGGGGGCTCCGGTGCCGAGCAGAGTCAGTTCCACGCTCCGATCCTCCCGCGTCCCCGCACCGGGTGCGCGACGTGGGGGTGGGCGGACGCGAGCGGGCCTCTTCCGTTACTGGTCGTAACCACTAGGCTGCGGACGGAACAAAGTGACCCAGGAGGCGGACATGGCGTGGACGTGGCGGTTCGAGAAGTCCGACGGTACGGAGACGGAGCCGGCCCTGCAGCCGGAGGAGTTCACGACACAGGGCGACGCGGAGTCCTGGATCGGTGAGTACTGGAAGGAACTCCTCGACGGCGGCGCGGACCAGGTGACGCTCTTCGACGACACGACGAAGATCTACGGCCCGATGAGCCTGCGGGCCGATCAGGGCGAAGCGGCCGCGGACGAGGCCCCGGAGGCCGCCGGGTCGGCCGGCACCCTCTGATCCGAGCCGCGACGACCGCCGGGCGGACCCGTGAGGGTCCGCCCGGCGGACTTCCGCGGTGAGCGGCGGCGGAACCGCCTGCGGCCCCTTCACCGCCGAGGTGGAGCGGCCTTGTCGTCTCAGATCTCGCCGAGCGTGACCTCCGCCGTCTTCGTCGCGTTGCTGCGCAGATACGTCACGGTGACCTTCTCGCCCGGCTTGTCGGACGCCAGCGCCTCCGACAGGGACGTGATCGTGGTGACGGGCGCGTCGCCGACCTTGGTGATGATGTCGCCGGCCCGCAGCCCCGCCTTCTGGGCCGCCCCGCCCTTGGTCACGCTGACGATCGCGACCCCGGCCGGCTTGTAGGTGTCGTCGACGACCGTGCGGCCGGTGATGTCCAGGGCCGCCCGGCCGGAGTCGGTGACCTTGCCGTTCTTGATGATCTGGTCGGCGACCGTCTTCACCATCGAGACGGGGATCGCGAAGCCGATGCCGGGCGCCGCGCTGTCACCCATCTGGGGGTCGGTGGCCGCCAGGGTGGGGATGCCGATGACCTCGCTCTTCAGGTTCACCAGCGCGCCCCCGCTGTTGCCGGGGTTGATCGCCGCCGAGGTCTGCACCATGTTCGCGATGGTCGCGCCCGTGCCGCCGCCCGAGCGGCTCTCGCTCACGGTCCGGCCGAGCGCCGAGACGATGCCCTGGGTGACGCTGCTGGACAGCCCGAGCGGTGAGCCCATCGCCAGCACGATCTGGCCGACCGCGACCTTCTCCGAATCGCCGAACTTCGCGGGCTTCAGCCCGTCCGGGACGTCGTCCAGCCTGATGACGGCCAGGTCCTGCTCGGGATAGGCGGCGACCAGCGATGCGCTCATCACCTTCTCGCCGTTGGCGACGGTGACCTTGAACGTCTTCTCCTCGCCGACGACGTGGGCGTTGGTGACGATGTGGCCCTTGGTGTCGTAGACGATGCCCGAGCCCAGACTTTCGGAGGCGTCGATCTGCACCACCGACGGAAGCACGTTGTTGATGACGGTCTCGTAGTCGTCCTGCAGATCGCCGGTGGCCTTCGAGGTCGAGCCCTGCTGAGCCTCTCCGGACTTTGTCGCGGCGGCGTTCGAGGTGTGGGAAGTCGAGGAGGCGGAATTCGAGTCGGAGCAACCGCTCACCAGCGCGATCGCACAGACACCTGCGGACAGTGGCATCAGCAGCCGGCGCACACGGCTGCGGGGGTGAAAGGCATCCATGTCCGGATTATTGCCTTTAACCCCATTGGTGGCCTGTTGGGCGAACCCGGCCCCGATCCGCCGGACGAGGCTCGTCCGGGCCGGCCGGACGGGCTCCGCTCAGCTCTCGCCGCCCTGGTTGAAGATCAAGCTAGCCCCGCACCCCACACAGATGCAGCAGCGCGGCCACCCCTCGGTACGGATCCGTCCGCCCCGCCCGGTCCTCGGCCGCCAGTACCCGCTCCAGCTCCGCCGCGGCCGGCAGCTCCACGTCGTTGCCCACGTTGTCGGTGAAGACCCGCACCCCGTACCAGGCGTGCAGCGGCGCCGCGATCCCGGCGAGCGTGGCGGTGAGCGCGTCGAGCCGGTCCGCGCGCACGGAAAGCCCGAGGCGGTTGGTGTACCGGTCCGTGTCGAACGCGGCCAGTGCCGCGTCCCAGTCCCCGGCGATTCCGGGCCGCATCGCCAGCGCGTCGGCGTTCCGTACGAGGAGCGACAGCAGGCCGCCCGGCGCCAGCATCCTGGCCAGACCGGCCACCATGGCGTCGGGTTCCTGGACGTACATCAGCACGCCGTGGCAGAGCACCACGTCGAAACTGCCGGGCAGGAAGTGGACCCCGGTGTCCTGGCCGTTGCCCTCTATGAAGCGGACCCGCTCCCGGATGCCCGCCGGTTCGCCGCCGAGCGACTCGCGGGCGATCCGCAGCATCTCGGCGTCCGATTCGAGACCGGTGACGGTGTGACCGGCGCGGGCGAGACGCAGGGCCTGGGTCCCCTGGCCCATGCCGACATCAAGGATCCGCAACCGCTGCCCCACCGGGAAACGGCCCGCGATCTGTTCGTCGAGCTGTCGGGCGACGAGTTCCTGGCGCACGGTGTTGCGCAGTCCGCCGAGCCCCTTCAGCCACGCCGACGAGGCCCCCGCGAAACCGGAGACCGCATCACCCGGACGGCCCGCGGACATCCCGCCGGCCGTACCGGGAAGATCCGTACTCAGGGCCGCTCTCCGCGCTTGACCTGCGGCTTCGGCAGCCTGAGGCGACGCATCTGAAGCGTACGCATCAGCCCGTAGGCCACCGCTCCCCGCTTGGGCGTATCGGGGAAGCGCTCGTTCAGCTGCTTGCGCAGACGGAACGTGAGCCCGATCGAGTCGACGACGATCAGCACGATCACGCCGAGCCAGAGCAGCAGCGAGATGTTCTGGATGCCCCGCACCTGGATCACGCTGAGGATCAGGATGACCACGGCGAGCGGCAGGAAGTACTCCGCGATACAGAAGCGCGAGTCCACGAAGTCGCGGACGAAGCGGCGCACCGGGCCCTTGTCACGGGCCGGAAGGTAGCGCTCGTCGCCACTGGCGAGCGCCTCGCGCTGCTTGGCCATGTCGATCCGGCGCGCCTCGCGCTGGCGCTTCATGGCCTCCTTGCGGTCGGTCGGCGCGCCACTGGAGGCGCGACGGCGCTGCGACTGGGCGTCGCTGCGCTTGGGGGTGGGGCGACCTTTGGGGGCCTGCGGGTCGCGGGGCATCTTGGAGAGGTCCGCCGTCACCTTGCCGGTGGGGGCCTTCTCTTCCTTGGAGCGGCTACCAAACACAAGGCCCAAGGGTACGGGGTCGATCGCCGCGACCCCAGGCCGGCCGGGAACGATCCGGCAACGGCCTGCGTCCTTGCCGGTGTCCGGGCGGGACGATACGGGTGCCGGAAGTGGAATCCCCGGCCTTCACCTACTCCCTGGGCGGGAGTGGTCACCGGGTGCAGTCGTCCTTGGGGAGGACCCCATCGCCGCCCGAACAGTGCGGTAATAGAGGCAGGGCCCGTACTGTGGGTTCTGTTGGAGTGCTGGAGACCGGTTAAGTCAGAAGGGGGCGCGCGAAGCCCATGAGCGGTGTCATGAAGCGTATGGGGATGATCTTCCGCGCGAAGGCAAACAAGGCCCTGGACCGGGCCGAGGATCCGCGCGAGACCCTCGATTACTCGTACCAGAAGCAGCTGGAGCTGCTTCAGAAGGTGCGCCGCGGTGTCGCCGATGTGGCGACCTCGCGCAAGCGCCTGGAGCTGCAGCTGAACCAGTTGCAGGGCCAGACGTCCAAGCTGGAGGACCAGGGCCGCAAGGCGCTCGCGCTCGGCCGCGAGGACCTGGCACGCGAGGCGCTGTCCCGCCGCGCTGCCCTCCAGCAGCAGGTCACCGACCTGGAGACGCAGCACACCACGCTGCAGGGCGAGGAGGAGAAGCTCACTCTGGCGGCCCAGCGGCTGCAGGCCAAGGTCGATGCCTTCCGTACGAAGAAGGAGACGATCAAGGCCACCTACACGGCGGCCCAGGCGCAGACCCGGATCGGTGAGGCCTTCTCCGGCATCTCCGAGGAGATGGGCGACGTCGGTCTGGCCATCCAGCGGGCCGAGGACAAGACCCAGCAGATGCAGGCGCGCGCCGGCGCGATCGACGAGCTGCTCGCCTCCGGCGCCCTGGACGACCCGACCGGCACGGCGAAGGACGACCTCACCGCCGAGCTGGACCGGCTCTCCGGCGGTTCGGATGTGGAGCTGGAGCTGCAGCGCATGAAGGCCGAACTGGCGGGCGGCTCCACCTCGAAGCAGGCTATCGAGGGCGGCCCGCAGGATGCCGCGCAGCAGCAGCAGTCCCAGTCCCCGCACAAGTTCGACAAGAATTAAGGCAGCGTCATGATCGTACGGATCATGGGGGAGGGCCAGGCAGCCCTGGCCGACAGCCATCTCGCCGAGCTCGACAAGCTCGACGACGAACTGCTCGCCGAAATGGAGAGGGGCGACGGCCCAGGCTTCCGCACCACTCTCCACGCGCTCCTCGCCAGGGTGCGCGAACTCGGCACGCCCTTGCCGGACGACTCCCTGGAGCCGTCCGAGCTGATCCTTCCGTCGCCCGACGCGACCCTCGAAGAGGTCCGCGCCATGCTCAGTGACGACGGTCTGATCCCCGGCTGACAGCCGGCAGCTCCAGCACCCGCACTCCTCTGTGCCCCGTGACCGGCCCCGGCCGGTGACGGGGCACAGTGCTGTGCGGCCCCGGCCTCTGGCCGGGCACGGCGCAGGCGCGGTCCCGGCCGGTTGCTGGGCACGGTGGTGTGCGGTCGCGGCCGGTTCTCCGGCCGCGCGGCCCGATTTCCTCGCGACACGCCGTAACGTAGCTTGACGTGACCACCCTCGGAACCGGGGTTCTGCGCGTCCGGAACTGGCTGCGCGACCATCCCCTCGCGCTGGACGGCGCGCTCGCCCTGGGCGTGTTCGTGGCCATGTTCATCGGATCGTTCGTCGATCCGGGCGCACACCACGGGCCCACCTTCGGCACCCGCACGCCCGCCGCCGGCAGCGTGTTCCTGATGGCGCTGGGCGCCCTCGCCCTGGTCTGGCGGCGCCGGCGCCCGATGGCCGTGCTCGCCGCCACCGGCGCGCCGGCCGTGGTGGAGCTGCTGACGGCGGATCCTCCGGCCCCCGTGGTGATGAGCACCGTCATCGCGCTCTGCACCGTCGCCGCCCGCACCGACCGGCCGACGACCTGGCGCGTCGGGCTGCTCACCATGACCGTGCTGACCGCGGCCGCGATGTTCTTCGGCTCGGCCCCCTGGTACAGCCAGGAGAATCTCGGGATCTTCGCCTGGACCGGGATGGCGTGCGCGGCGGGCGACGCGGTCCGCTCCAGGCGCGCGTTCGTCGACGCGATCAGGGAGCGCGCCGAACGGGCCGAACGGACCCGCGAGGAGGAGGCCAGGCGCCGGGTGGCCGAGGAGCGGCTGCGGATCGCCCGCGACCTGCACGATGTCGTCGCCCACCACATCGCCCTGGTCAATGTGCAGGCGGGGGTCGCCGCCCACGTCATGGACCGGCGCCCCGACCAGGCCAAGGAGGCGCTCGCCCATGTCCGCGAGGCGAGCCGCTCCGCGCTCAACGAGCTGCGGGCCACCGTCGGACTGCTGCGCCAGTCCGGCGATCCGACGGCGCCGACCGAACCCGCCCCCGGCCTCGCCGTCCTCGACGAGCTCGTGGAGACCGTGCGGCGGGCCGGGCTGCCCGTCGAGGTGGCCTGCGCGGCGAAGGAGGACCCGCCGCTGCCCGCCGCCGTCGACCTGGCAGCGTACCGGGTGATCCAGGAGGCGCTGACCAACGTCCGCAAGCACGCGGGTCCCGGGGCGAAGGCCGAGGTCAGCGTCGTACGGGTCGGGGCCACGGCCGAGGTCATGGTGCTGGACAACGGACGCGGAACGGCCGGCCGCACCGGCCACGACGTCGTCGGCGGGGGGCACGGCCTCCTCGGTATGCGGGAGCGGGTCACCGCCCTGGGCGGCACCCTCACCGCCGGACCCCGTTACGGCGGCGGATTCAGGGTCCATGCGATCCTGCCCGTCGGAGCCCGCGCGCAGGAGCCCAACCCTCCGGGCGCGGCGGGCCGGACGGGGGAGAACGCATGACATCGGCCATCAGGGTCCTGCTCGCCGACGACCAGGCGCTGTTGCGCAGCGCGTTCCGTGTGCTGGTCGACTCGGAGCCCGACATGGAGGTGGTCGGCGAGGCGGCGGACGGGGCGCAGGCCGTGGAACTGGCCCGCTCGGCCGGCGCCGACGTGGTGCTGATGGACATCCGGATGCCCGGTACGGACGGGCTCACCGCGACCCGGATGATCAGCGCCGACCCGGAACTCGCGGACGTGCGCGTGGTCATGCTCACGACGTTCGAGGTGGACGAGTACGTGGTGCGGTCCCTGCGGGCCGGTGCCTCGGGTTTCCTCGGGAAAGGGGCGGAACCGGAGGAACTCCTCAACGCCATCCGGATCGCCGCGGCCGGCGAGGCGCTGCTCTCGCCGGCCGCGACCAAGGGCCTGATCGCCACGTTCCTCGCGCAGGGCGGCAGTTCGGACGGCGGGGGTCCCGGCGCCGCCGAGTACTCCGCGCGCCTGGGGGCCCTCACCACCCGGGAGCGTGAGGTGCTGGTGCTCGTCGCGGGCGGACTGTCCAACGACGAGATCGCCGAGCGCCTCGTGGTCAGCCCCCTCACCGTCAAGACCCATGTGAACAGGGCGATGGCGAAGCTGGGGGCGCGAGACCGGGCCCAACTGGTGGTAATCGCGTACGAATCGGGCCTTGTTCGTCCTCGGGTGGAGTGAGGGAGCAGTCCCGGCGTACTCCACCTGCGGTATGCGCGGCATAAGAAAGCGACCTGGGGCCGACGCGTTCCGCTCGGGCGATGAGCGATCGTAGAGGAGCCGACCGGTACCTGGGGGCGGCGTCGCTGGGCCGAACACGCGGATCTGCGGCGTTGTCGTCCATCATCATGGCTCCGCCATGGCTCGATCCGCTGCCTCGCAGCTGCACGCACTCAGCCCCGCCCCGTCCCCCGAGTGCCGGCCGGGCCGGGTCTGTCCCCGATTCACCCGCCCACCTGCCGCGTAAGCCACAGAAGAGAGACCCACCCATGTCCTGGCTGTCCAGATTCAGCCTCGCGCAAAGGGCCCTGATCGGGCTGATCTCGATCGTCGCGCTCGTATTCGGAGCGATCGCGATCCCGCAGCTCAAGCAGCAGTTGCTGCCCACCATCGAACTTCCGATGGTGTCGGTGCTCGCCCCCTACCAGGGAGCGTCCCCCGATGTGGTCGAGAAGCAGGTCGTCGAACCGCTCGAGAATTCGATCAAGAACGTCGACGGTGTCACCGGCATCACCTCCACCGCCAGCGAGGGCAACGCCGTCATCATGGCGACGTTCGACTTCGGCGACGAGGGCACCAAGCAGCTCGTCGCGGACATCCAGCAGGCGGTGAACCGCGCCCGCATCCAGCTGCCCGACGATGTGGACCCGCAGGTCGTCGCCGGCTCGACCGACGACATCCCGACCGTCGTCCTCGCCGTCACCTCCGACAAGGACCAGCAGGCCCTCGCGGACCAGCTGGACCGCACCGTCGTCCCCGCGCTGGAGGACATCGACGGTGTCGGCCAGGTCGCCGTCGACGGTGTGCGGGACCTCCAGGTCTCCATCACCCCCGACGACAAGAAGCTCGCGGCGGCCGGACTGAACGCGACCTCGCTCGCCCAGGCGCTCCAGGCCGGCGGCGCGACCGTCCCGGCCGGATCGTTCTCCGAGGCGGGCAAGAGCCGTACCGTCCAGGTCGGCGGCACGTTCACCACCCTTCAGCAGTTCGAGGACCTGCGGGTCACCGGCCAGGACCCGGCCACGGGCAAGCCCGGCAAGCCGGTCCGCGTCGGCGACATCGCGACGGTGGAGCAGGAGCCCTCCACGGCGGTCTCCCTCACCCGTACGAACGGCAGGCCGAGCCTCGCCGTCATGGCGACGATGGACAAGGACGGCAGCGCCGTCGCCATCTCGGACGCCGTCCAGGACAAGCTCCCCGACCTGCGCAAGGACCTCGGATCCGGCGCCGAGCTCACCGTCGTCTCCGACCAGGGCCCGGCCGTCTCCAAGGCGATCTCGGGGCTGACCACCGAGGGCGCGCTCGGCCTGCTCTTCGCGGTCGTCATCATCCTGGTCTTCCTGGCCTCGCTCCGCTCGACCCTGGTCACCGCGGTCTCCATCCCGCTCTCCGTGGTCCTCGCGCTGATCGTGCTCTGGACCCGTGACCTGTCGCTCAACATGCTCACCCTGGGCGCGCTGACCATCGCGATCGGCCGGGTCGTCGACGACTCGATCGTCGTACTGGAGAACATCAAGCGCCACCTCGGCTACGGCGAGGAGCGCCATTCCGCGATCACCACCGCGGTGAAGGAGGTGGCCGGCGCCGTCACCGCCTCGACCCTCACCACGGTCGCCGTCTTCCTGCCGATCGGTCTCGTCGGCGGCATGGTCGGCCAGCTCTTCGGCTCGTTCTCGCTGACCGTCACCGCGGCCCTGCTGGCTTCCCTGCTGGTGTCGCTGACCGTCGTCCCCGTCCTGTCGTACTGGTTCCTGCGCGCCCCCAAGGGCAGCGCCGAGGACCCGGACAAGGCCCGCCGCGAGGCCGAGGAGAAGGAAGCCCGCAGCCGGCTCCAGCGGATCTACGTCCCGGTGCTGCGCTTCGCCACCCGTCGCCGCATCACCAGTGTCGTCATCGCCGTCGCCGTACTGTTCGGCACCTTCGGCATGGTCCCGCTGCTGAAGACGAACTTCTTCGACGCGGGCGAGCAGGAAGTCCTGTCCATCAAGCAGGAGCTCACCCCGGGCACCAGCCTGGCGGCGGCCGACGAGGCGGCCAAGAAGGTCGAGAAGGTCCTCATCGACGACAAGGGCGTCAAGGACTACCAGGTCACCGTCGGATCGTCCGGCTTCATGGCGGCCTTCGGCGGCGGCACAGGGGCCAACCAGGCCTCCTACCAGGTCACCCTGAAGGACTCCGCCGACTACGAAGCCACCCAGGACCGGATCGACGAGGCCCTGGGCAAGCTCGACGGCATCGGTGACACCACCATCGCCGCGGGCGACGGCTTCGGGAGCCAGGACCTGAGCGTCGTGGTCAAGGCCGCCGACGCGGACACCCTGAAGAAGGCGTCCGAACAGGTACGGGCCGAGGTAGCGAAGCTCAAGGACGTCACCGATGTCCAGAGCGACCTGGCGCAGAGCATCCCGCGCATCTCGGTCAAGGCCAACGCCAAGGCCGCCGAAGCCGGTTACAGCCAGGCCACGCTGGGCGCGGCCGTCTCCGGCGCCGTGCAGGGCACTCCGGGCGGCAAGGCGATCATGGACGACACCGAGCGTGACGTCGTCATCAAGTCGGCCCATCCGGCCACCACGATGGAAGAGCTGAAGAACCTTCCGCTGGGCAAGGTCAGGCTCGGCTCGATCGCCGAGGTGAAGCTGGTCCCCGGACCGGTCTCCATGACGCGGATCGACGGCCAGCGCGCCGCGACGATCACGGCCAAGCCCACCGGTGACAACACCGGCGCGGTCAGCACCGCCCTCCAGACGAAGATCAACGCCCTGGACCTCCCGGACGGCGCCACCGCCACCATCGGCGGTGTCTCCCAGGACCAGGACGACGCGTTCATGAAGCTGGGCCTGGCCATGCTGGCGGCCATCGCGATCGTCTTCATGCTGCTGGTCGCCACCTTCCGGTCGCTCGTCCAGCCGCTGATCCTGCTGGTCTCCATCCCGTTCGCGGCGACGGGCGCCATCGGCCTGCTCATCGTCACCGGCACCCCGATGGGCGTCCCGGCGATGATCGGCATGCTGATGCTGATCGGCATCGTGGTGACCAACGCGATCGTGCTGATCGACCTGATCAACCAGTACCGCGCCCAGGGCCTGGGCGTCGTCGAGGCCATCGTCGAGGGCGGCCGCCACCGGCTCCGCCCGATCCTGATGACGGCCCTGGCGACGATCTTCGCCCTCCTCCCGATGGCGCTCGGCGTCACCGGCGAGGGCGGGTTCATCTCGCAGCCGCTGGCCGTCGTGGTCATCGGCGGTCTGGTCACCTCGACGCTGCTGACGCTGCTCCTGGTGCCGACGCTGTACGCGATGGTGGAGCTCTTCAAGGAGCGCCGCGCGAAGAAGAAGGCCGCGAAGCGCGCCAGGAAGGCGGGCATCCCGGCCCCGGCCGCCTCGGAGGAGACCTCGTCCTCCTCCGACGAGCCGGAGCCCGCGAAGGCCTGATCCGCCCCGGCAACGAGGAACGGCCTGTCCCGCGCTCACGCGTGGGACAGGCCGTTCCGCTGTGTCCGCGCCCTACTTGAGGGAGGTGACGAAGTCACTCCAGGCCGCTGCCCGGACGACGAGCGCCGGACCGGCGGGGTTCTTGCTGTCACGTACGGGGACGATGCCGGGGAAGTCGTCGCTGATCTCGACGCATTCGCCCCCGTTGGAATTGCTGTAGCTGCTGCTGCGCCAGTGGGCGGCGCTCAGCTCGGGGGAGTGGGTCATGGTCGGTAGCCCTCCATCGCGGTCCGGATCAGTTCCGCCGACTCGGCCAGGGGGAGGGAGTTGGCGCGCAGCACCTCGTACTGCCGCCGCCACTTCTTCACCGCCGCCGGATCCTCGTAGAGATGACCGGCCTGGATGCCCTCCTCGTACGCCACCGCGGTGCCGTCGGGCAGCGTCAGCAGAGTCAGCGCGCCACCCAGCAGCGAGTGCGGCCCCGCACTGAACGGCATCACCTGAACCTTACTGTCCGGAGTGTCCACCTGCTCCAGCAGCGAGGCCAGTTGCTGATGCATGCAGGCCCGGCTGCCCATCTGCCGTCGCAGTACGGCCTCGTCGACGACCGCCCACCGGAACGGCGGTTCCTCCGAACGCTGGCGCTCCTGCCGCGACATGCGCGCGGTGACGCGTTCCTCGACCTGTTCGTCGCTCAGATCCTCCTGGCAACGGAGAAAGGTGCGCGCGTACTCCTCGGTCTGGAACAGACCCGGCAGCGCCTGCGCGCCGTACTGCTCTATCACCTCGGACCGGAACTCGAAGTCCATGTACCGCTGGTACTGGTCGGGATGGATCTCGCGCCGGGCGAGCTCGTACAGCCCGTGGAAGTGGCCGTCCGTCCCGAACGCCACGTCGAGCCGGCCCGGAATGTCCGGCGGCGGCATCAGCTCCGCCGTCTCGATCCGGGCGAGTGTGCTCTTGCTGGAGTTGAGGATGTCCGCCAGCTGGACGAGGGAGAGGTTCGCGCGTTCGCGGTGGCGGCGCTGTTCGGAGCCGAAGTAGTGACGGGCGGAGAGGTACGGAGTGAGCGGCTGGGGCCTGAACGTCATGGTGCGCGCCTTCCGGGTGTCCCGTTCTGAACGCCGGGACGGAGAGGCCCTGTTGATCAGGCCGCCACAGCGCGACGATTACGGCACACACCGTAGCCAACGGGTGCGGCAGGGGCCCGAGTGCTCCCCGAACGGAGACAGTGACGACATGATGTTCGATGCGGACGGGAGGCCCATGCGACTGCTCCCGTGGACCAGCCGGAGCGGCGCGCCGTGCTACCTGAGCACCGACGACCCGGACAGCCGGATGTCGCGGCTGGCCGACCAGGTGGAGGCGGACCTGCTCGACTCGGCCGGATACGTCCTGGAGCAGGCCCGGGGACTGCTGGCGGAGACCGTGGTGGGCGAACGGGAGCTGCGGTTCGCGGGCGCCCGGCTCGTCGAGTCGCTGGGGGACACCCTGCGGATCGCGGAGAGCCGGGGCGGCCGGCCGGCCCACGCCGTCACCCCTGGGGAACACGAGGAAACCGGGGCGTGCGTAACCGGCCGCCGGGTCCGGACCAACGGGGCGTGAGCGGCCCGTTGGTCCGGGCCCGCACGCGGTGAGGGCGGCGGCGGGCGGGCGCGGGAGGTGCGTCCCGGCGCGGCCGTTCTTCTGACGGCCGCGCCGGGTACGACAACGACCGGTCGCGGCGCAGGGGCCGGCCTGCGCCGCGACCGGTCACCGCCGCAGCCCGCGCCCTCCGTCCCCCGACGCCCATGTCCGGACACGTCCTTGGGCAGGCCCCTACGGCAGCGCCAGCATCCGCTCCAGCGCGAGCTTGGCGTACTTCTCCGTCTCCGGGTCGACCTCGATCCGGTTGACCAGGTTGCCCTCGGCCAGCGACTCCAGCGTCCACACCAGGTGCGGCAGGTCGATCCGGTTCATCGTCGAGCAGAAGCAGACCGTCTTGTCGAGGAAGACGATCTCCTTGTCCTCGGCCGCGAAACGGTTGGCCAGGCGGCGCACCAGGTTGAGCTCGGTGCCGATCGCCCACTTCGAGCCGGCCGGGGCCGCCTCCAGCGCCTTGATGATGTACTCCGTCGAGCCGACGTGGTCCGCGGCGGCGACGACCTCGTGCTTGCACTCCGGGTGCACCAGCACGTTGACGCCGGGTATCCGGGCGCGCACGTCGTTGACGGACTCCACCGAGAAGCGCCCGTGCACCGAGCAGTGCCCGCGCCACAGGATCATCTTCGCGTCGCGCAGCTCCTCGGCGGTGAGGCCGCCGTTCGGCTTGTGCGGGTTGTAGAGGACGCAGTCCTCCAGGGTCATCCCCATGTCCCGCACGGCCGTGTTGCGGCCCAGGTGCTGGTCCGGGAGGAAGAGGACCTTCTCGCCCTGCTCGAAGGCCCACTCCAGGGCGCGCTTCGCGTTCGACGAGGTGCAGATCGTCCCGCCGTGGCGGCCGGTGAAGGCCTTGATGTCCGCGGAGGAGTTCATGTACGAGACGGGCACGACCTGTTCGGCCACGCCGGCCTCGGTCAGCACGTCCCAGCACTCGGCGACCTGCTCGGCGGTGGCCATGTCGGCCATCGAGCAGCCCGCCGCCAGGTCCGGCAGCACGACCTTCTGGTCGGCGGTGGTCAGGATGTCCGCGGACTCGGCCATGAAGTGCACACCGCAGAAGACGATGTACTCGGCCTCCGGACGCGCCGCCGCGTCCCGGGCGAGCTTGAACGAGTCGCCGGTCACATCCGCGAACTGGATGACCTCGTCGCGCTGGTAGTGGTGCCCGAGGACGAAGACCTTCTCGCCCAGCTTCTCCTTGGCCGCGCGGGCGCGCTCCACCAGGTCCGGGTCGGAAGGGGAAGGCAGGTCGCCGGGGCATTCGACTCCGCGCTCGCTCCTGGGATCGGCGTCGCGGCCGAGCAGGAGCAGGGCGAGGGGTGTCGGCTGGACGTCGAGATCCTGGACGGGGTGGGCCGTGGTCACGTCACGCACCCTTTCTTCTCTGCGGGGGAAGCCTTTTCGTCTAATTGACGCTATTTATCATATCCGCTTCACGTCACTTTGACGATGCCGATAGCGTCGATGTGACGCATCCGCCTGCGGGACCGGTGTGCGAGCATGAATGGAACAGGCAAGCGCTCGGCCCGGAATGAATCCGCGGCCTCGACGGTTGCAACGTCGGCAAGCAGTCTCCGTACAACCCGGGAGAGAAGCAGATGTCCGTATCGGACGAGACCACCACCGTGAGCGACGGCATCCTCCTGTCCGACGCCGCCGCAGCCAAGGTCAAGGCCCTGCTGGAGCAGGAAGGCCGCGACGACCTGGCGCTGCGCGTCGCCGTCCAGCCCGGCGGCTGCTCGGGCCTGCGTTACCAGCTCTTCTTCGACGAGCGTTCGCTGGACGGCGATGTCGTGAAGGACTTCGACGGCGTCAAGGTCGTCACCGACCGGATGAGCGCCCCGTACCTGGGCGGCGCCTCCGTCGACTTCGTCGACACCATCGAGAAGCAGGGCTTCACGATCGACAACCCGAACGCCACGGGCTCCTGCGCCTGCGGCGACTCCTTCAGCTAGAGCGGCTGGAGCGCGTAGCGACAGAGCGGTACGGCGGCGGTCCCGGGATTCCGATCCCGGGGCCGCCGCCGTACGTGTCCGCGGGTGCGTCAGCCGCGCGGCACCAGGGTGCCCGACGCCGCGTCGACCACGGTCCGGTCGCCCAGCGGCCGGTCCAGCGTGACCGTGCGGGTCAGCTCCTTGGCGATCATGATGCAGACCTTGCCCTTCTCCGGCTCGGTCTCCGTCAGGGACACCCGCACCGTGGAGCCGTCCTCGCTCGCGCTCGCCGCGTACGTGCCGCAGGCACCGCCCCAGAACGTCACGGAGAGCGTCCGACCGTCGGCGCCGTACGACAGGATCGCGCGCCCGGACTCCGTCGTTCCGCCGCCGTCCGGGGTCTTCGGGGCCGGGGCGTCCTTCGTCAGGTACGCCGGATCCACCGCTACCTGGGTGACGATGCCGCCGGTACCGCCCGTGCCCGGCCCGACGGTGAAGATCCAGGACGGTACGAGCAGCTGCCTGCCTTCGACGTAACGGGCCGCGAGGCCGAAGACCGCCTTGTCGACGGTCACCGTCGTCGTGGCCGGCTCCGCCCCGGTCCGGGCGCCGCAGCTCATGGCGGACGGCTTTCCGCCGTTCTCCAGGGGTGCGGGGGTGGCGCAGTCGCCCGTCTTCGGGCCGCTCGGCGGCTGTGCGGCGTTCAGCTGCTTCAGCGCGTCGGCCGCGCCGGTCACCGGGTACTCCGCGCCCTTCTCCAGGCCCTTCAGCTGTCCGCTGCCGCCCGTCACCTCACCGTCGGGGCCGACCTGGATCCCGGTCGCCCAGCCGTACGTCGGCAGTCCGCCCACCACCGGGTCGGCGTTCACCACCCGGACCGAACCCATCAACTGCCGCGCGTCGAGGGCGGCGTCGTCCTGGCCGACCGCCTTCAGCACCGGCGCCGCGGCGGCCTTCGCGGCCTTCTCGCTCACCGGGGTCCCCGTGCCGCCCGGCGCCACGCGCTTGCTCGAACAGAACTTCCCGGGCTCGCAGTTGTCGGTGCCGCCGGAACCGTACCGGGCGAACGTCCAGGTCCCGGGTGCCTGTTCGGCCACCCGCAGCAACGGCCCCGAGCCGTCCCCGTCGGAACCCACCTTCCAGGACGTGCCCTCGGCCCGCGGGGTGCCCTGCACGCCCAGCGCCTTGGCCAGCCGGGCCACCTCGGACGCCGTCACGGTCCCGGTGGCGCGCTGGACGGCCGCCTTCTCCGGGCCGTCCGGCAGGGCGCCGGACGCGCGGTAGACGACCCGGCCGCCGTGCGGGTCGGGCTCACCGGGCGCGATGCCCTGCGGGGGAGCCGAGGGGCGCGGGGAGGGTGCGGCCGGCACGCCCTCCGGCTCGTCGAGGGAGAGGGGCGGGGGAGTGGAGCCGGAGCGGTCCGCGGCGCTGTACTCGCCGCCGCCGTGGCCGTCCGCCGCCATCGCCCAGTACGCGCCGCCGCCACCGGCCAGGAGTACGGCCGCCGCCACCGAGGCCACGGCGAGCGGCGAGCGCCGCCGGGGGCCTGTCACATCGTTGTCGGGTCGATCGGTGCTCACCGGTTCGCTCCTTCGCCGTCGTACGTCAGGCCCGGCCGAGGGCCCGTTCCGCTGGTGCGGACACCGTTGGGACGGGGCGCGGGCGCACACGGTTCCCTTCCGGGGCGGCAGTTGCGACGAAGGGCCCGTCGGTCCCGGTCGGCGACGAGGGGCCCGGCGGTCCCTCCTGCGGTGAGGAGCGCGTCCGTCAGTCGCCGTACTCCGCCATCGCGTCGATCAGCCGGGCCGAGGCGGGCGGTACGGTCACGCCGTGAATGAGGGAAGGCGTCACAGGGGTGGGGGCGATCCTTGTGGGTACCACCCAGTGCGGAGCCATCCGTGCGCAGTCTCCGCGCAGCTCGGCCAGGCTGGTCTCGGACTCGCGCGGGGCGATGTTGTTCGGCATATCGGCACCGTAGGCACCCCCGGGCTCAGGGGGAAAGCCCTACTATCGGGTAGTTTTCCCTTCTTCGCCCAGTTGCCGGAACCCGGTAGCGTTAACTGTCATGCCGACCCGGGAACGCAGACATCGTTTCCCTCGACCTCCGCAGGAGCAGTCTTCCCGTGCGTATCGCAGTCACCGGCTCCATCGCCACTGACCACCTCATGACCTTCCCCGGCCGATTCGCCGACCAGCTGGTCGCCGATCAGCTGCACACGGTCTCGCTCTCCTTCCTGGTCGACAACCTGGACGTACGCCGGGGAGGTGTCGCCGCCAACATCTGTTTCGGCATGGGCCTGCTCGGTACCCGGCCGCTCCTGGTCGGCGCCGCGGGCTCCGACTTCGACGAGTACCGGGCCTGGCTCGACCGCCATGGCGTCGACACCGGCTCCGTGCGGATCTCCGAGGTCCTGCACACCGCCCGCTTCGTCTGCACGACGGATGCCGACCACAACCAGATCGGCTCCTTCTACACCGGTGCCATGAGCGAGGCCCGGCTGATCGAGCTGAAGGCCGTCGCGGACCGGGTGGGCGGGCTCGACCTCGTCTCCATCGGCGCCGACGACCCCGAGGGGATGCTCCGCCACACCGAGGAGTGCCGCTCCCGGGGAATCCCGTTCGCCGCGGACTTCTCGCAGCAGATCGCGCGGATGGACGGCGACGAGATCCGCATCCTGCTCGACGGTGCCACGTACCTCTTCTCCAACGAGTACGAGAAGGGGCTCATCGAGTCCAAGACCGGCTGGACCGACGCCGAGATCCTGGCCAAGGTCGGCCACCGGGTCACCACCCTCGGCGCCCGGGGCGTGCGGATCGAGCGCGTCGGCGAGGAGCCGATCGAGGTCGGCTGCCCCGAGGAGCAGGTCAAGGCCGACCCGACCGGTGTGGGCGACGCCTTCCGTGCCGGATTCCTCTCCGGTCTCGCCTGGGGCGTCGGCCTGGAGCGGGCGGCCCAGGTCGGCTGCATGCTCGCCACCCTGGTCATCGAGACGGTCGGCACCCAGGAGTACACCCTGCACCGCACCCACTTCATGGACCGCTTCACCAAGGCGTACGGACACGAGGCCGCGGCCGAGGTGCGCACGCATCTCGTGTAGGGGCGTTCAGGAGAGCCGGCGGACCAGATAGGCCGAGCCCCGGTCCGCCGGCTCCTCGCCCACGTACTCCTGCTCACGCATCGCGCACCAGGCCGGAATGTCGAGGCGCGCCGCCTCGTCGTCGGACAGGACCGTCACCGTCCCGCCCACCGGTACCTCTCCGATCACCTTTGCGAGCTCGATCACCGGAATCGGGCAGCGCCTGCCGAGCGCGTCGACGACCAGCGAGGGCGCCGCCGCGGGGGAGGGGGTGCCCGAGGCGGGGGCGCCCAGCTTCTCCCGTACGCCCGCCACCGCCGCAGGCAGCACCTCCAGGAAGCGGTCGACCTCCTCGTCGGACGTGCCCGCCGGCAGCGACACCCGGACATTGCCCTCCGAGAGCACCCCCATCGCCTTGAGCACATGGCTCGGCGTCAGTGTGCTGCTCGTGCAGGACGAACCGGATGACACGGAGAATCCGGACCGGTCCAGCTCATGGAGAAGGGTCTCCCCGTCGACATAGAGACAGGAGAAGGTGACCAGATGCGGCAGCCGTCGCACCGGATCGCCGACCACCTCCACATCGGGCACCAGCTCCGGCACCCGGGCCCGGATCCGGTCGACCAGGGCCCGCAGCCGTACTGACTCGGCGGCGGCCTCGGCCCGCACCGCCCGCAGGGACGCCGCCGCCGCCACGATCGCCGGGATGTCCTCGAACCCGGCGGCCCGCCCCGACTCCCGCTCGTCCGCGGGGCCTTGGGCCGCGAAACGTACGCCCTTGCGCACCGCGAGGAGCCCGACCCCCGCCGGGCCGCCCCACTTGTGGGCGCTCGCCGTCAGCAGCGACCAGCCGGCCGGTACCGGCCCCCAGCCCAGTGACTGGGCGGCGTCCACCAGCAGCGGTACCCCCGCGGCCCGGCAGAGCGCGGCCACCTCGGCCACCGGCTGCCCGGTGCCCACCTCGTGGTTGGCGGACTGCAGACAGGCCAGCGCGGTGTCCTCGCGCAGTGCGCTCGCGTAGTCCTGGGCGTCGACCGAGCCCGTGCCGTCCACCGGGACCTCGGTGAAGGTGCCGCCCCCGCTCTCGTGAGCGGCGGCCGAATGGAGTACCGACGAATGTTCGACCGCTGACACCACCAGATGGCGGCCGACACGCCGACGTCCCGCGAGAGCTCCGGAAATTCCGGAATGCACCGCCCGGGTGCCCGACGAGGTGAAGGTCAGCTCGTCGGGACGGCAGCCGACGGCCTCGGCGGCCGCCTCCCGGGCGGCGTCCAGCAGCAGCCGGGCACGCCGTCCCTCGCGGTGGAGACGGGCCGGGTCGGCCCAGCCCTCGTCCAGCGCGGCAAGCAGCGCCTGGCGGGCGACGGGATGGAGGGGGGCGGCGGACGCGGCGTCGAAGTAGGGCACCCGGCCACGCTAGCCGGGTCCCGGGCGCGGCCCGGGACCCGGTTGCCCGGACGCCCGGGAGAGTGGGCGTCAGATGGCGGCCGGAGCCCCGGATTCCACCCCTTCGGGGAGTCGGGCGGCGCGTTGGGCACCCTCCCCGCGCGACCCCAAATAGCGTCCAGTAGGGTTTGGTCCGCATAAACATCCAAACCCCTGCCCGCGTCAGGGCCGGCGACCGACCAGCGAGACGGGCGCGCCGACCGTGCGGGCGAGACTCTCGGGAAGGCGCTACGTGAGTCCCAACGGCTCCGACCGCTTGTCGCGGCGCCCGATGCGGCGGAAGCTGCCGCAGGTGCTGACTGCGGGCCTGGTCCTGGCGACGGCCTCCGGTTGTTCGTACAACTGGCAGGATTTCCCCCGCCTCGGTATGCCCACACCGGTAACGGAAGAGGCTCCTCGGATCCTTTCCCTCTGGCAGGGCTCGTGGGCGGCAGCGCTCGCCACGGGCGTCCTTGTCTGGGGACTGATCATCTGGAGCGCCATCTTCCACCGGCGCAGCCGCACCAAGGTGGAGGTACCTCCGCAGACCCGGTACAACATGCCCATCGAGGCGCTGTACACCGCGGTTCCTCTGATCATCGTCTCGGTGTTGTTCTACTTCACCGCGCGCGACGAGACGAAGCTCCTTTCGCTCTCCGACAAGCCGGCCCACACAGTCAACGTGGTCGGCTACCAGTGGAGCTGGGGCTTCAACTACATCGAGAACGTGGACGGCTCGGCCGCCACGGGCAACGAGGTCCCCAAGGAGCTCGACGCCATTCCGGACCGGTTCCGCGAGCAGTTCCCCAAGGGTGCGGACGGCGTCTACGACGCCGGCATCCCGGGAGACCGGAACCCGCAGACCGGCAACCCCGGCCCGACCCTGTGGCTGCCCAAGGGCGAGAAGGTCCGGTTCATCCTGACTTCGCGTGACGTCATCCACTCCTTCTGGGTGGTGCCGTTCCTCATGAAGCAGGACGTCATCCCGGGCCACACCAACGCCTTCGAGGTGACTCCCAACCAGGAGGGCACCTTCATGGGCAAGTGCGCCGAGCTCTGCGGCGTCGACCACTCCCGGATGCTCTTCAACGTCAAGGTCGTCTCCCCGGAGCGCTACCAGGCGCACCTCAAGGAGCTCGCGAAGAAGGGCCAGACGGGCTACTTGCCGGCCGGCATCGAGCAGACCGACCCGGCCAGGAATGCGGAGACGAACAAACTGTGAGCATCCTCAATGAACCTCAGGGTGCCGCGGCAGCAGACGACTCGTACGAGGACGAGCTGCCGGTCCGGCGCAAGCAGCCGGGAAACGTCGTCATCAAGTGGCTGACCACCACTGACCACAAGACGATCGGCACGATGTACCTGGTCACGTCGTTCGCGTTCTTCTGCATCGGCGGACTGATGGCGCTCTTCATGCGCGCCGAGCTGGCCCGTCCGGGCACGCAGATCATGTCGAACGAGCAGTTCAACCAGGCGTTCACGATGCATGGCACGATCATGCTGCTGATGTTCGCGACGCCGCTGTTCGCCGGATTCGCGAACTGGATCATGCCGCTGCAGATCGGCGCGCCCGACGTGGCGTTCCCGCGGCTGAACATGTTCGCGTACTGGCTGTACCTCTTCGGCTCGATCCTCGCGGTGGCCGGCTTCCTCACCCCGCAGGGTGCGGCCGACTTCGGCTGGTTCGCCTACTCCCCGCTGTCGGACGCCGTCCGCTCGCCGGGTGTCGGCGCCGACATGTGGATCATGGGTCTGGCCTTCTCCGGCTTCGGTACGATCCTCGGTTCGGTCAACTTCATCACCACGATCATCTGCATGCGCGCACCCGGCATGACGATGTTCCGCATGCCGATCTTCGTCTGGAACGTCCTGCTGACCGGTGTTCTGGTCCTGCTGGCCTTCCCGGTGCTCGCGGCGGCGCTCTTCGCGCTGGAGGCCGACCGGAAATTCGGGGCGCACATCTTCGACGCGTCCAACGGCGGAGCACTGCTCTGGCAACACCTCTTCTGGTTCTTCGGCCATCCAGAGGTGTACATCATCGCCTTGCCCTTCTTCGGGATCATTTCCGAAGTGATCCCGGTGTTCAGCCGCAAGCCGATGTTCGGTTACATCGGCCTCGTGGCCGCGACGATTTCCATCGCGGGCCTCTCGGTGACCGTGTGGGCGCACCACATGTACGTCACCGGCGGTGTACTGCTGCCGTTCTTCTCCTTCATGACGTTCCTCATCGCGGTGCCCACCGGGGTGAAGTTCTTCAACTGGATCGGCACGATGTGGAAGGGCTCGTTGTCCTTCGAGACACCGATGCTCTGGGCGATCGGCTTCCTGATCACCTTCACCTTCGGTGGTCTGACCGGTGTCATCCTGGCCTCGCCGCCGATGGACTTCCACGTCTCCGACTCGTACTTCGTGGTCGCGCACTTCCACTACGTCGTCTTCGGCACCGTGGTGTTCGCGATGTTCTCCGGATTCCACTTCTGGTGGCCGAAGTTCACCGGCAAGATGCTGGACGAGCGGCTCGGCAAGATCACCTTCTGGACGCTGTTCATCGGCTTCCACGGCACGTTCCTGGTGCAGCACTGGCTGGGCGCCGAGGGTATGCCGCGTCGTTACGCGGACTACCTGGCCGCGGACGGATTCACCGCGCTGAACACGATCTCGACGATCTCCTCGTTCCTGCTCGGACTGTCGATCCTGCCGTTCTTCTACAACGTGTGGAAGACCGCCAAGTACGGCAAGAAGATCGAGGTCGACGACCCGTGGGGCTACGGCCGTTCGCTGGAGTGGGCGACCTCCTGCCCGCCGCCGCGGCACAACTTCCTCACGCTGCCCCGGATCCGTTCCGAATCCCCGGCGTTCGACCTGCACCACCCGGAGATCACGGCGCTGGAACAGCTGGATCACCTCTCCGAGGGTGACAAGGCCCTCGCCGGCGGCAAGGAGGCGGGCAAGTGAAGATCCAGGGCAAGATGTTCCTCGGTCTGGCGCTGTTCATCCTCGTCATCGCCGTCACGTACGGCGTGTGGTCCAAGGAGCCGGTCGGTACCACCGCGCTCGTCCTGGCCTTCGGCCTGAGCGTCATGATCGGCTTCTACCTGGCCTTCACGGCCCGGCGGGTCGACGCGCTGGCCCAGGACAACAAGGAAGCCGATGTGGCGGACGAGGCCGGCGAGGTGGGGTTCTTCTCCCCGCACAGCTGGCAGCCGCTCTCGCTGGCGGTCGGCGGCATTCTCGCCTTCATGGGAGTCGTCTTCGGCTGGTGGCTGCTCTACTTCTCGGCCCCGGTCCTTCTGATCGGTCTGTTCGGCTGGGTCTTCGAGTACTACCGCGGTGAGAACCGCACCCAGTGACACCGCTCCACCGGTGACACCGCTCCACCTGACGGGGGGCCCGCACTTCCACGAGAAGTGCGGGCCCCCCGTTTGCAGTCACCCGGCGCGCTGAAACGGATGAATCTTCTTAGCGTGGGTTCATGAACCACACGCCGCGCATCCGTCCCGTAGTGAGCTGCACTCTGCTGGTCGTGACCCTGGTCGCAGGGGCGACCGCCTGTGGGGACTCCGACGGCCATCCGCTCTCGGCACAGCCGTTCGACGCGGCGGACGAGATCGCCTCCAGCGTCGCGGACGGAGGCGAGAAGGTCGATCCGGACAAGCCGCTCGAAGTCACCGTCGACGGCGACGACGGCCGGATCACCGACGTGTCGGCCATTGACACCGAGGGCCGCCATCTGGCGGGCGAACTCGACGCCGACGGCCACCGGTGGCACGCCACCGCCCCGCTCGCCGCGGGCACCCGTTACACCGTCAAGGTCAGCATGGAGGACGACGACGGGGCCCCAGGCAGCCGTACGCTCTCCTTCGAGACCGCAGCGGCAAAGAAGTTCCTGAAGGTCACCTTCGGCCCGCAGGCGGGCACCTACGGCGTCGGACAGCCCGTCACCGCGGTACTCAGCGCCCCGGTCGCCGACAAAGCTTCCCGCGCCACCGTGGAACGCGCCCTGACGGTGCGTTCCACGCCCGCCGTGACCGGTTCCTGGTACTGGGTCGACGACAAGACACTGCACTACCGGCCGAGGGACTACTGGCCGGCCAAGGCCACCATCGAGGTCAGCAGCAACCTGACGGGCATCAAGGTGACCAACGCGCTGTACGGCGCCCCCACGAAGACGCTGAAGATCACTACCGGGGACCGCATCGAGGCCATCACCGACGCCGCGGAGCACTCCATGACGGTCAAGCGCAACGGAGAAGTGATCAACACCATTCCGGTGACCACCGGCAAGCCGGGCTTCTCCACCCGCAACGGCGTCAAGGTCGTGCTGGGCAAGGAGTACTACGTACGTATGCGCGGGGAGTCCATCGGTATCGCCGAGGGTTCGGAGGACTCCTACGACCTGCCGGTGTACTACGCGACGCGGGTCACCTGGAGCGGCGAGTACGTGCACGCGGCCCCGTGGTCCACCGGATCACAGGGCTCCGCGAACGTCAGCCACGGCTGCACCGGCATGAGCACCAGTGAGGCCGAATGGTTCTTCAACACCGTCCGTGAGGGTGACATCGTCACCGTCGTCGGCAGCGAGGGAGAGACCATGACGCCGTTCGACAACGGCTACGGCGACTGGAACCTGTCCTGGGCCAAATGGCAGAAGGGCAGCGCGCTGAACAACGACGCCACGCCGGACCGTGTCGACACGGTCCGGGCGGCGCGGCTGCGCCCCCAGGTCTGACGGCCCGGGGTGCGCCGCGCCTTGCAGGGAAGGACAGGCCGGGCCTCAGGCCCCTACGGAGAGCCTGCTGCGCAGCAGGGCGGCCAGGGCGTCCGCGAACTCGACCGGCTCGACCGGAAGGGTCACCGAGGCGTCCGCGCGGCTCCAGGTGGCCAGCCAGGCGTCCTGGGGGCGCCCGATCAGCAGCAGCACGGGCGGGCAGCGGAAGATCTCGTCCTTGATCTGCCGGCAGACACCCATGCCGCCCGCGGGAGCCGTCTCGCCGTCCAACACGCAGACATCGACGCCTCCGTGGTCCAGCGCGTCCAGGACGGCGGGCAGGGTGGCGCACTCCAGGAACTCGACCTGCGGTACGTCCGCGGCAGGCCTGCGCCCGGCTGCCAGCCTCACCTGCTCACGGGTGTGTGCGTTGTCGCTGTAGACCAGGACCGTGGCGGTCGGCTGCATGGTTCCTCCGTGACATCCGTGTCTTCGGGGCTGTCGGTGCCCCCGGTGCGTGAGGGCGGTCCGATGCGCGGATCGTACTCCGCCCGACTGCCTGTCAGCATCGCTTCGGACAGCGGTTCCATGGGCCGTTCGGGGAGGACACACCCCTCTGACACACCGAACGGCACCCCCGGGAGTGAGGGCGGGATAAGCGACCGACATAATGTCGGTCGTGGCGACAGCAACGACAGTAGAAACCGGGCACGCGCACCCGTCGGTCAATCGGCCGAACCTCACCAGCGTCGGAACCATCATCTGGTTGAGTTCCGAGCTGATGTTCTTCGCGGCCCTCTTCGCGATGTACTTCACCCTGCGATCGGTGACCGGACCGGATCACTGGAAGGAAATGGCGTCCGCCCTGAACTTCCCGTTCTCGGCGACGAACACCACGATCCTGGTGCTCTCCTCACTCACCTGCCAGCTCGGCGTCTTCGCCGCGGAGCGGGGCGACGTGAAGAAGCTCCGCGCCTGGTTCGTGATCACTTTCGTGATGGGTTCGATCTTCATCGGAGGCCAGGTCTTCGAGTACACGGAGCTGGTGAAGAAGGACGGCCTCTCGCTGTCCTCGGATCCGTACGGCTCGGTGTTCTACCTGACCACCGGCTTCCACGGTCTGCACGTGACAGGCGGTCTCATCGCCTTCCTGCTCGTCCTGGGCAGGACATACGCAGCCAAGAGGTTCACCCATGAGCAGGCGACCGCAGCCATCGTCGTGTCCTATTACTGGCACTTCGTCGATGTCGTGTGGATCGGCCTGTTCGCCACGATCTACATGATCAAGTAACCGGGCTCGTACCCGAACCATCATCGACGCAGAAGATCCTGACACCGGGGTAATCCGTGAAAAAGCTCTCCGCACGACGACGCCATCCGTTGGCGGCGGTCGTCGTACTACTCCTCGCGCTTGCGGCTACTGGGGGGCTGTACGCCGCGTTTGCGCCCGCGAGTAAGGCGCAGGCCGACGAAACCGCCCAGTCCCTCGCCATCGACGAGGGCAAGAAGCTGTACTCCGTCGGTTGCGCCAGCTGCCACGGAACCGGCGGTCAGGGCACCACCGACGGGCCCCAGCTTGTCGGCGTGGGCTCCGCCGCCGTTGACTTCCAGGTCGGTACGGGCCGTATGCCGGCACAGCAGCCGGGTGCCCAGGTACCGAAGAAGAAGGTCATCTACACCCAGGCCGAGATCGACCAGCTCGCGGCGTACGTCGCGTCGCTCGGCGCCGGCCCGATCGTCCCGACCAAGAGCGAGGTCAGCCCCGAGGGCGCGGACGTCGCCAAGGGTGGCGACCTGTTCCGTACCAACTGCGCCCAGTGCCACAACTTCACCGGTGAGGGCGGTGCCCTGACGAAGGGCAAGTACGCACCCAGCCTCGAAGGCGTGGACCCGAAGCACATCTACGAGGCCATGCAGACCGGCCCGCAGAGCATGCCGTCCTTCCCCGACTCGACGATGCCCAATCAGCAGAAGAAGGACATCATCGCGTACATCCAGACCGTGAACGGCTCCGAGTCGGCGAGCCCCGGCGGGCTCTCGCTCGGTGGCCTCGGTCCGGTCAGCGAGGGTCTCTTCGGCTGGATCTTCGGGCTTGGCGCACTGATCGCAGTTGCCGTCTGGGTCGCGGCCCACACCGCTAAGGCCAAGAAGTCATGAGTAGCCAAGAGATTCCAGAAGAGAACCTGCCCGCAGAGCAGGACGCCGCGCACGGCGCGGTAGAGGGTGCGGGCGACCCGTTCGCCGACCCGGGGCTGCCGGCCCACAAGCCGCGCATCCAGGACATCGACGAGCGGGCCGCCAAGCGGTCCGAGCGCGCGGTCGCGTTCATGTTCACGCTGTCCATGCTGGCGACGGTCGGCTTCATCGCCTCCTACGTCATCTTCCCGGTCGACAAGATCGTCTACATCTTCCCGTTCGGTCATGTGAGCGCGCTCAACTTCTCCCTGGGTCTGACCCTGGGCGTGGCGCTCTTCGCGATCGGCGCGGGCGCCGTCCACTGGGCGCGCACCCTGATGTCGGACGTGGAGGTAGCGGACGACCGTCACGCGATCGCGGCCGAGCCCGAGGTCAAGGCGAAGGTTCTCGCCGACTTCGCGGCGGGTGCCGAGGAGTCCGCGTTCGGCCGGCGCAAGCTGATCCGTAACACCATGTTCGGTGCGCTGGCCCTGGTGCCGCTCGCCGGTGTGGTGCTGCTGCGCGACCTCGGTCCGCTGCCGGAGAAGAAGCTCCGCTCGACCCTGTGGGCCGAGGGCAAGCAGCTCATCAACATGAACACGATGCAGCCGCTGCGCCCCGAGGACGTCGTCGTCGGTTCGCTGACCTTCGCCATGCCCGAGGGCCTGACGGAGGAGGACCACGACTTCCAGGTGCAGATCGCCAAGGCCGCGCTGATGATCATCCGCATCGAGCCGGACAACATCAAGGACAAGCGCGAGCGCGAGTGGGCCCACGAGGGAATCGTGGCCTTCTCCAAGATCTGCACCCACGTCGGCTGCCCGATCAGCCTGTACGAGCAGCAGACGCACCACGTGCTCTGCCCGTGCCACCAGTCCACCTTCGACCTCTCCGACGGCGCCCGCGTCATCTTCGGTCCGGCCGGTCACGCACTTCCGCAGCTGCGGATCGGTGTGAACAAGGAGGGCAACCTCCAGGCGCTCGGTGACTTCGAAGAGCCCGTCGGTCCTGCATTCTGGGAGCGCGGATGAGCACTGCGACCGACACGAAGCGCAAGGCGCCCGCCGGCGAGAAGGTGGCCGACTGGGCGGACGGCCGGCTCGGGATCTACTCCCTGGCCAAGGCCAACATGCGCAAGATCTTCCCGGACCACTGGTCCTTCATGCTCGGTGAGATCTGCCTCTACAGCTTCATCATCATCATCCTCACGGGTGTGTATCTGACGCTGTTCTTCCACCCCAGCATGAACGAGGTCGTGTACCACGGCCCGTACGAGCCCATGCAGGGCATCCAGATGTCCGAGGCCTACGCCTCGACCCTGAACATCAGCTTCGACGTCCGCGGTGGTCTGCTCGTCCGGCAGATCCACCACTGGGCCGCGCTGATCTTCCTGGCCGGCATGTTCGTGCACATGATGCGTGTCTTCTTCACGGGCGCGTTCCGCAAGCCGCGTGAGATCAACTGGCTGTTCGGCTTCCTGCTGTTCGTGCTCGGTATGTTCACCGGCTTCACCGGCTACTCGCTCCCGGACGACCTGCTCTCGGGTACGGGTGTCCGCTTCACCCAGGGCGCGATCCTGTCGATGCCGATCGTCGGCACCTACATCTCGATGTTCCTGTTCGGCGGGGAGTTCCCCGGCGGCGACTTCGTCGCCCGGTTCTACTCGGTCCACATCCTGCTGTTGCCGGGCATCATGCTCGGTCTGCTGGTGGGCCACCTGATCCTGGTCTTCTACCACAAGCACACGCAGTTCGCGGGTCCCGGCCGGACCAACAAGAACGTCGTGGGCATGCCGCTGCTGCCGGTGTACATGGCGAAGGCCGGAGGCTTCTTCTTCCTGGTCTTCGGCGTCATCGCCGTCATCGCGGGCATCGCCTCGATCAACCCGATCTGGGCCATCGGCCCGTACCGCCCGGACCAGGTGTCCACCGGCGCCCAGCCCGACTGGTACATGGGCTTCGCCGAGGGTCTGATCCGAGTGATGCCGGGCTGGGAGATCAACCTCTGGGGTCACACACTCGTCCTGGGTGTGTTCATCCCGCTGATGCTCTTCGGCCTGATCCTGGGCGCGATCGCGATGTATCCCTTCATCGAGTCCTGGATCACCGGCGACAAGCGCGAGCACCACATCCTGGACCGCCCGCGCAACACCCCGACCCGGACGGCCTTCGGCGTCGCCTGGATCACGGTGTACTTCATCGGTCTCGTGGGTGGTGGAAACGACCTCTGGGCCACGCACTTCCACCTGTCGCTGAACGCGATCTCGTGGTTCGTACGGATCTTCTTCTTCGTCGGACCGGTTCTCGCGTTCATCGCGACCAAGCGGATCTGCCTCGGCCTTCAGCGCCGGGACAAGGAGAAGGTGCTGCACGGGCGCGAGTCCGGTCTCATCAAGCGCCTGCCGCACGGTGAGTTCGTCGAGGTGCACGAGCCGCTCGCACCCGCGCAGCTGCACACGCTCACCGCGCACGAGCAGTACAAGCCGGTCGAGATCGGCCCGACGGTCGACGAGAACGGTGTCGAGCGCAAGGTGTCCGCGGTGCAGAAGCTGCGGGCCAAGCTCAGCAAGGGCTTCTACGGCGAGAACAACCAGATCGCCAAGCCCACCGCCGAGGAGTACAAGGAGATCACCAGCGGCCACGGCCACCACTGATCACCTGAACTGATCGCCACAGCAGGAGCCCCGTCCACCGCGTGGACGGGGCTCTTCGCTGTCCCCGGGGGTCGATAGGGTGGTGACATCCCTTTTATCGGCTGTGGACCCAGGAGTGGACCATGAACGTTGTGACCCCGGTCGGCGGCGACAGCGTGGCGGCCCGTTCCTGGCCCGGCGTGCTGACCCCCCTGCTGCGCGGCCAGGACCTGACCGAGGACGACACCGCCTGGGCGATGGACCGCATCATGAGCGGCGAGGCGACCGATGTGCAGATCGCCGGCTTCGCGGTGGCGCTGCGCGCCAAGGGCGAGACCGTCACGGAGGTCTCCGGCCTGGTCCGCGCGATGTACGAGCACGCCACGACCATCCATGTGCCCGGCCGTACGGTCGACATCGTGGGCACCGGCGGCGACATGGCCAAGACGGTCAACATCTCCACCATGTCGGCGATCGTCGTGGCCGGGACGGGCGCCAAGGTCGTCAAGCACGGCAACCGCGCCTCGTCGTCGGCCAGCGGCTCCTCCGACGTGCTGGGCAAGCTCGGCGTCAATCTGGAACTGCCCCCGCAGCGTGTGGTGGAGGTGGCCGAGGAAGCGGGCATCACGTTCTGCTTCGCCGTGAAGTTCCACCCCGCCCTGCGGTACGCGGCGAAGGCGCGGGCGGAGCTCGGCGCGCCGACCACCTTCAACATCCTCGGGCCGCTCACCAACCCGGCCAAGGTGCGTGCGCAGGCGATCGGCGTGGCCGACCTGCGGATGGCGCCCATCGTCGCGGGCGTCCTCGCCGAACGCGGCAACTCCGCCCTGGTCTTCCGGGGCGACGACGGCCTGGACGAGCTGACGACCACCGCGACCTCCCGCGTCTGGGTCGCCAGGGACGGCCAGGTGCGCGAGGAGACCTTCGACCCGCGCGACGTCGGCATCGACCTGGTGCCGGTGGAGGCGCTGCGGGGTGCCGACGCCTCGTACAACGCGGATGTGGCCCGCCGGCTGCTCGCCGGGGAGACGGGGCCCGTCCGGGACGCCGTCCTGCTCAACTCGGCGGCGGCGCTCGTCTCGCTGGACCCGGGGGAGGGCACGCTCACCGAGCAGCTCACGGCCGGAATGGCGAAGGCCGCCGAGTCCATCGACTCGGGCGCGGCGGGCCGGGCGCTGGAGAGATGGGTCGTGGCCAGCAACGCCTGAGAGGGCGTGGCACCGGATGTGAGGCGAGGCGCAGTCCAGATCATGGACTGCGCCTTGCGCGTTCGGGTACGTATGGCAAGATGCTGTGCAGGTCATGAGTGACAGCGACTACGGCCCCGGCCCGCTGTCCGGCAACCCTCCGTCCGTGGCGGGGTGCCCCGGGTGAAGACCAGGCCGCAGGCAGCGAGGTCTGCGGCAAGCGCGGACCCCTCGACATCGTGAGATGTCCACCCGTGGGGTCCTGGTCCTCAGGGAGCCTCTTGTGAGCACGCGAATGCGATAGGGCTTTTCGGCCCTCCTCCGCACACCCTTTTTTCTTCCTTCCGTGCTGCCGCGTGTCCGCAGGCACGCGGAATTCGCCTGCCTGTTACGGGAGTTCGTCATGTCTGCCTTCACCGCTGCCACCGACCGGTCCGTTTGTGCCCCGCTGCCGGTTCTGGGCAAGGATGTGACGGTTCCGCTGGTCACCGGCGGCGAGGTCACCTACGCCGCGCTGGACTACGCCGCCAGCGCTCCGGCCCTGCAGCGGGTGTGGGACGACGTGGCCGCGTACGCCCCGTACTACGGCAGCGTCCACCGAGGCGCCGGCTATCTCTCGCAGCTCTCCACGGACCTCTTCGAGTCCAGCCGCGTCACCGTCGCGGAGTTCCTCGGCTGCCGCGCCGAGGACCAGGTGATCTTCACCCGGTCCACCACCGACTCGCTCAACCTGCTCGCCGCCGTACTGCCCGCCGACTGCCAGGTGTTCGTCTTCGAGACCGAGCACCACGCCTCGCTGCTGCCGTGGCGCGACGCCCGGGTGACGTATCTGAACGCCCCGCGCACCCCGGCCCAGGCCGTCGAGACGCTGGAGCGCGCGCTCGCCGACCGTGACCCCTACGGCCCCGCGCTGGTCTGCGTCACCGGCGCCTCCAACGTCACCGGCGAGCTGTGGCCGGTCAAGGAGCTCGCCGCCGCCGCGCACGCCCACGGCGCCCGGATCGTGCTGGACGCCGCCCAGCTCGCCCCGCACCACCCCGTCGACATCGCGGAGCTGGACGTCGACTGGGTCGCCTTCTCCGGCCACAAGCTGTACGCGCCGTTCGGCTCGGGCGTCCTCGCCGGCCGCTCCGACTGGCTGCGCGACGCCGAGCCCTACCTGGCCGGCGGCGGCGCGTCCCGTACGGTCGCCCGGCGTGCCGATGGCGCGGTGGACGTCGAATGGCACACCACCGCCGCCCGCCACGAGGCCGGCTCGCCCAACGTCATCGGCGTCTACTCCATCGCCTCCGCCTGCAAGGCGCTCACCGAGGCCGGGTTCGACAGCCTGGTCGCCCGGGAGCAGCGGCTCGTCACCGCGATCCGGGCCGGACTCGCCGAGGTCCCCCAGGTCAAGGTGCTCTCGCTGTTCGGCGACGACGCCCCGCGGGTCGGCGTCATCTCCTTCGTGGTGGAGGGCTGGAACAGCTCGCACTTCGCCGCGGCGCTCTCCGCCGAGTACGGCATCGGGGTGCGTGACGGACTCTTCTGCGCGCACCCCCTCGTGCGCACCCTGCTCGGCAGCGACCCGCAGGACGTCGGCGAGTGCGGCGCGCCGGACGCGGAGCCGGGTCAGAAGTCCCTCAACGCGATCCGGGTCAGCTTCGGCGCCGGTACGCCGGACGAGCACATCGAGCGCTTCCTGCGGGCGGTCAAGGAGCTCGTGAGCGAGGGCGCCCAGTGGAAGTACCGCACCGAGGAAGGCCGTTGCGTCCCGGACCGGGGCACCGCCACCCAGGTCTGAGGCCTCATCACAGGTTCGGCCGGGTACGGACAGCTGTCCGTACCCGGCCGAACCTGTGGACGGTTACGCGTCCAGACCGATGGCGAAGGCCGCTTCCAGGTCGTGCTGCGAATACGTACGGAACGCCACGTGGGTGTCGGTTCCCTCGACACCGGGGATCTTGCTGATCCGGCCGGGGATGACATCGGCGAGGTCGTCGTGCTTGGACACTCGGACCATGGCGATCAGGTCGTACGTACCGGTGACCGAGAAGACCTCGCTGACGCTGTCCAGCGCGGCAATGGCCTCGGCGATCTCGGGAATCCGGTCCACGCTGGTTTTGATGAGCACGATCGCGGTGATCACGGCTGGCTTTCTCCCTCGGTGGCCGTGGCTGGAGACTTCACTCTATGGCCTCGCGGCCGGATCACACCCGCTCCCTCATCCGGCCCGGTCCGGGCGGAGGGCGCGGGCCCGGCGCCCGTAGCGCCCCCAGGCGTAGAGGAAGCCGGTGGCGAAGCCGACCACATGGGCGAGGTAGGCCACCCCGGGCCCGCTGCCCGCGCCCTTGGCCGCCAGCCACTGAAGGACGAACCAGAAGACCAGCACCACCCATGCGGGGAAGCGCAGCGGCAGGAACAGCAGGAACGGGAACAGACTGGTGACCCGGGCCCTGGGGAAGAGGTAGAGGAAGGCGCCCAGGACGGCGGAGATCGCCCCCGACGCGCCGACGAGCGTCTGGTCGGACGTCGAGTGCGCGGCGGCGTAGGCGAGCAGGGCGAGGTAGCCGCAGCCGAGGTAGAAGAAGGCGAATTCGGTGTGGCCCATACGCTCCTCGGCCATCGCCCCGAAGACGTACAGGAACAGTATGTTTCCGAGCAGATGCAGCCAGCTGCCGTGGACGAACAGTGCGGTGAGCGGGGTGAGGGCGGCGTGTGCCGAGCCGTCCCACAGCTCGCTCGGGATCACGCCCCAGCGCTCGAAGTACCCGGCCTGGGCGGCGAGCAGGGCGTCCGCGGAGCCGTAGACCGGGTTGAATCCCGAGAGCGGGCTGATCAGGAAGGCCACACAGCACAGGGCGATCAGGGCGTACGTCACCGGCGGCCCGCCCGAGGTGGCCGCCCGCAGGAGTCTGCCGGCCGCAGCCCGCCGATCGATCATGAACAGAGCATGACGCAAGCGGAGGGAACCGGACAGACCGCCTCGCCGTGCCGAGGGGAAGCGCCGAGGCCGTAGGGTTGACCGGAGGACATCCGCAGTTCGACGGCGCACCGCGAGATCCTTGTCCGGCAGCTCACGGCTCGACGAAAGAGGACGCAACCATGACGACGGTTCCCCAGCCGACCGACGGGACTCGCTGGCGCTGCACGCTCTGCGGAAACCTGACGAGGTTCGACGTGACGCGGTCGTCCAAGGTCGTCGAATACGTCCACCTCGACCTGGCCGGTGAGTCCAGCGTCGAGGAACGTGAGGTGGTCAGTGAGACCATCGAGTCGGTGCGCTGTCGTTGGTGCAACGCGGTGGACCAGATCGAACTAGTCGACAGGCCGGGTGCCGACTCCTGACGGGGCCGTGCGGACATAAAAAATGAGGTGACGGATGGTGGAGCAGCCCGCTGACGGCGTCACGTCGGCCGACGCGGCCGACGATGCCGTGGAGGCGCTCGACCGCCCGCTGCCCGAAGGAGTGCGGCGGCGGGTCGTCGCGCTGGTCGCGGACGCGTTCGGCGGTCTCACGGTCGCCGAACTCCCCGCCCAGCTCCGGCAGTACGCCCGCTTCACACCGACCCGGCGGGCCAAGTTCGCCGGGAACGCGATGGCGGCCGCGCTGGAGGGCGACTCCGCCTTCCGCCGGCGCATCGGTGAGCGGCTGAAGGAGACCCAGCCGGAGCTGGCCGCCGCGCTGGTGGCGGGCGCTCTGCCCGCCGCCGCCGATCCCGTCGACGTGGCCGCCGCGGCCTATGTGCTGCGTCCGGCCGGCTGGGTCAAGCTGGTCGCCGCCGCCGGCGAGGAGGCCGAACGGGCCGACGCCGAGCGGGCCGACGAGGAATCCCGGCTGGAGCTGGAACGGCTGCGCGAGGAGCTCGTCCGGGCCCGCGCCCAGACCCGGAGCGAGACCGAACGGCTCCGTGCCGAACTGGACGCCGCCCGCAAGGAGGCCGACGCGCTCCAGCGCAAGCTCCGCAGTGCGGTCAACGAGGTGAAGCGCGGCGAGGCGGCGCTGCGGCGCACCAAGGCCGAGGGAGACGCTCTGCGGTCCGAGACGGCGGCGCAGGTGTCCGCGGCCGAGAGCGAGACCCGCCGGCTGCGGACGAGGCTCGGCGAGGCGGAGGCGTCCGTCGAGGCGGGCCGCAGGGCAGCGAGGGAAGGGCGCTCGGTCGAGGACATGCGGCTGCGGCTGCTGCTCGACACGGTGCTCGAAGCGGCGGGCGGACTGCGGCGCGAACTGGCGCTGCCCCCCTCCTCGATGCGTCCGGCGGACAGTGTGGACGCGGTCGAGCCCGGCCGGATGTCGCCCAAGGACATTGCCGCCAGGGCCCTTTCGGAGACCGATCCGGCGCTGCTGGACCAACTGCTCGCGCTGCCGCAGGCCCATCTGATCGTGGACGGCTACAACGTCACCAAGACCGGCTATCCGCAGATGCCGCTGGAGAAGCAGCGGCTGCGGCTGCTGGGGGGTCTGTCGGTGCTCGCGGCCCAGACGGGCGCCGAGATGACCTGTGTCTTCGACGGGGCCGAGCTGGCCGCGCCGGTGCTGCTCGCGCCGCCGCGCGGGGTGCGGGTGCTGTTCAGCAAGCCGGGTGTCACGGCGGACGAGGTCATCCGTCAACTGGCGCGTGCCGAGCCGCCGGGACGTCCCGTGGTGGTGGTCTCCACCGACCGCGAGGTGGCCGACGGGGTGGCCAAGGCGGGGGCCAGGCCCGTTGCGTCCCTCTTGCTCCTGAAGCGGCTTTCGCGCGTCTAGCGCGTGTTGGTGCGACTTGCCGGAAATCAGGGAACGGACCGTCAATTCGCCGCTACGCCCTGTGTGATGTGAGTAAAGAAGTACCTTCTGAGCGAGATTTTTTCTGTGAGGATTTGAACTGATCACAAGATGGTCACTAAGGTCGGGCCTCGAACCTTCGCACGGTTGATCACCCATCCGGGGTGGCAGTGAAGGAACCGCCGAGGTCGTGACACACACGGATCCGGGGATCTCGACTCCCCCGGAACCCGGTAGGCGGCTCGAGGAAGAAGGAGATCGCCTTCGTGGGGTCCCACCGTCGTCCCAAGCAACCGAGCCGCACTCGCGTGACCGTGCTCGGCGTGACCGCCGCCGCGGCCGTCGCTCTGACTTCCCAGGCGGCTCACGCCGACCCGAAGCCGACCAAGAGCGAGGTCAAGGAGAAGGTCGACAAGCTCTACGAAGAGGCGGAGAAGGCCACCGAGCAGCACAGCCTGGCCAAGGAGAAGCAGGACAAGCTCCAGAAGCAGATCGACGCGATCCAGGACAAGGTGGCGCGCGGTCAGCAGGAGCTCAACAACCTCCGCGCCGGCCTCGGTTCCCTCGCTGCCGCGCAGTACCGCTCCGGAGGCATCGACCCCTCCGTCCAGCTCTTCCTCGCCTCCGACCCGGACAGCTTCCTGGACCAGGCCTCCGCGCTCGACCAGCTGACGGCCAAGCAGGCCGAGTCGCTGTCGAAGATCCAGGAGAAGCAGCGGTCCCTCGCGCAGGAGCGCAAGGAGGCCCAGGACAAGCTGAGCGACCTCGCGGACGTCCGCAAGACGCTCGGTGAGAAGAAGAAGAAGCAGCAGGCCAAGCTCGCCCAGGCGCGGCAGCTGCTCAACACCCTCACCCAGGCCGAGCGCGACAGGATGCGCGCGGACGACCAGCGCGCCAGCCGCGCCGCCACCGCCCGGGTCGACCTCGGCAACGAGGCCCCCGCCTCGGGTCTCGGCGGCGCCGCCCTCCGGGCCGCCGCCACCCAGCTCAACAAGCCGTACTCGCCCGGCCAGGCCGGCCCCGGCTCCTACGACTGCTCGGGTCTGACCATGTGGGCCTACGCCCAGGCCGGTGCCAACATCACCCGCACCACGTACACCCAGATCAACCAGGGCACGCGGATCGGGCAGAGCCAGCTGAAGCCGGGCGACCTGGTCTTCTTCAACGGCAACTCCCACGTGGGCCTCTACGCGGGCAACGGAACCGTGCTGCACGCCCCGCGCTCGGGCACGCTCGTCCGTTACGAGTCGATGAGCACCATCGGCAGCTTCTACGGCGCGGTGCGCATCTGACCACGCCCGAACGGGCGAATTCCCGCGCCCCTCACTGACAGCCGCCCCGCCGGAGACCACAGGTCACCGGCGGGGCGTCACTGTTTGCGCCTCCCTCCGACCGGCGCGGCCTTTGTCCGCTCCGTGATCACGCGACTACTGTCTGCCTGCTGTGCGGCTCCCGTTCGTCGGTCCGCCCGCCCCGGGTGGCAGGGGCCGCACACGTCTGCGTACAGCGGAAGGGGGTACGGCGTCCTGTGGTGTCCCATCGCCGTTCCACACAGCCCGGCATGAGCCGGGGCGTCCGGGTGACCGTGATGTCGGCCGCGGCGGCGACCGCCGCGGCGACGCTCGGCGCGGCCACCGCGAACGCCGAGCCCCAGGACACGCCCCGGACCGCCGGCGCCCGGGTCGACCGCCTCCTCACCGAGGCCGAGCGGGCCACCGAGCGGTACAACGAGGCCGGCGAGAACGTCGTACGGCTGCGCGGCGAGGTGAGCCGGGCCCAGGACCGCGCGGCCCGGGGCCAGGAGCGCATCAACCTGATGCGGACGGAGATCGGTTCGGCCGCCCGGGAGCAGTACCGGGCCGGCCGCATCGACCCGTCGCTCGTGCTGCTGCTCTCCTCCGACCCCGACAGCTATCTCGACCGGGCAGCGGCCCTGGACCGGGTGGACGAGCGCCGCGCCACCGTCCTGGCCGGTCTGCGCAAGGCCGAGCAGGCACTCGCCCAGACCCACGCGGAGGCCGCTCGCTCGCTCGCCGGCCTGGAACGCAACCGCGCGGCCTTGAGCCGGCACAAGCGCACCGTCGAGCGCAAGCTCCACCGGGCCAGGCAACTGCTCAAGGAGCTCCCCGGTACCGAGCGGGTCGCCTTCGAGCGGACCTCACGCACCGGTCGCCCCGACGGGGCCGCCGGGGCGATGGCGGGTCTTCCCGCCGGGGCGGGCCGGGCCGCGGCCGCCGTCATGGCCGTCCAGCGGGCACTGGGCCTCCCGTACGTCTGGGGTGCGAACGGACCCTCCGGGTTCGACTGTTCCGGGCTGATGCAGTGGGCGTACGCCCAGGCCGGGGTCAGCCTGCCGAGGACCTCGCAGGCCCAGCGGTACGCCGGCCGCATGGTCCCGCTCGCGGAGGCCCGGCCGGGCGACCTGGTCGCCTATCGCGCTGATGCCAGCCACATCGGCATGTACGTGGGCAACGGCCAGGTGATCCACGCCCCGTACCCCGGCGCCCCGGTCCGGTACGACCCCGTCGGCATGATGCCCGTCTCCTCGGTCACCCGCGTCTGACGTCCCCGGCGGCCCGTCCGCCCGGTCACCCGTGTCCGGACTCTCCGGCAGCCCTTACCCTCGGTCATGTGGCTGATCAGGGGCGTACCGAGGGGCGGGCGCGCGGCGGACGGCGGCGCGCGGCGGGTGCCGTGCTCGCCGTGCTGCTGTGCGCGGCGGGCTGCGCGGCCCCGGCCGACAAGGCCCCCGACACCACCGCCCGCGACATCCGGGCCACTCTGGACCGCCGCGCCGCCGCCGTGCTGGGCCACGACGAGGAGGCCTACGTCGCCGTCGTGGACCCGGACGCCACCGCGCTGCGCGGCTCGCAGCGCAAGGAGTTCGGCCATCTCGCGGACGTACCGCTCGCCACCTGGACCTACCGGGTGACGGACCTCGCCGAGCACGGGGCGGGCCGGGCCACCGCCGACGTACGGCTCGGGTACCGGATCAAGGGCTACGACAGCGCGCCGGTCTCCGTCGACCGGGTGCTCGACCTGGAGCGCGACCCGGACGACGGCCGCTGGTACCTCACCGCCGACCGGGCCGCCGACGGCGGGGGCGGTCAGCTCTGGGAGCAGGGCGACATCGAGGTGGTGCGCGGCGAGTACAGCCTGGTGCTGGGGGTCGGCCGGAGCCGGGAGGAGCTGAAGGGGATCGCCGCCACCGCGGACCGGGCGGTGCCCGATGTCTCCGCGGCCTGGCCGGAGCACTGGGCGGGGCGCGTGGTGGTGCTGGTGCCCGGCACCGTGACGGACATGGCGGAGCTGCTCGGCTCACCAGCGGCCAACTACCGGGGCATAGCGGCGGTGACGACCGGCGAGACGGGCGGTTCGGGGAAAACACCGGCCGACCGGGTGATCGTCAATCCGGAGGCGTACGCCATGCTCGGCGCCTTCGGGCAGCGTGTCGTCCTCACCCACGAGACCACCCACGTGGCCACCAGGACCGACACCTCGGCCGCCACCCCGGCCTGGCTCTCCGAAGGCTTCGCGGACTGGGCCGCCTACCGGGACCAGGAGCGCACCGCCCCCGAGATCGCCCCCGAACTCACCGACGCGGTGCGCGACGGAGACGTGCCCGCCACGCTGCCCACGGACGAGGACTTCGGCTTCGCGGGCGACGCGGACCGGCTGGCGAAGGCGTACGAGGGCGGCTGGCTGGCCTGCGAGCTCATCGCCGGCCACTGGAGCGAGGAGAAGCTGTACGCCTTCTACCGGGCCGTCGGAGGTCACTCCGGACGGGACGGTGCGGTGGAGCAGGCCCTGCACGAGGTGCTCGGCACGACCCCGCAGGACTTCACGGTGCGCTGGCGGGAGTATCTGGCGAGCCGGCTCGGCTGAGCGGGGGCGCGACCGGTGCCCGGCCGGCGGCCGGGACAGCGGTGGACACGGCGGGTGCCGGGCCCGCCGTCCGGACGGCGGCGGCCGGATCGCGCACCGTGTCCCGCCACAGCCGCGCACACGCGAGCAGGGACGCGGCGACCAGCAGCCCGTTGCGTACGAACATCAGGGTCACGCCCGTCGCGTCGCTGGTCACCACATGGATGAAGCCGAGCGGGAACTCCAGCTGGGTGACGCCCGTCGCCACCAGCACCAGTGCGGCCGGCCACGCCATCCGGCTCTCCCGGAAGACCAGGCACACCGCGCCCAGACCGACCAGCCACAGCATGTACTGGGGGCTGATCACCCGGCTCGTGGTGGTGAACAGCAGTACCGCGGTGAACGCCGCGTCCGCCGTCGTACTCACCCCGAACGTGCGGGCGCGCAGCCGCCACACCAGCAGCCAGCCGAACGCGGCGACGCTCAGCCCCAGGGCGAGGGCGCTCACCAGTGGCACGTGCGGGCCGAGGAACTCCATCGAGCCGTAGTGCAGCTCCACCCGGCCCTGCCAGCCGAACTGCCGCGCCACATGGAAGACCAGTGCCCCCAGCGACTCGACCTCGGTGCCCCGGTCCCGCTGGAACCCCAGGAACGCCAGCGCGCCGGGCGCCGCCGCGGTGCACACCACCAGCAGCCCGAGCCCCACCCCGGCCGCGGTCGTCCACGCCAGCCGGGTCCGGCGGCCACGGGCCGTACCGGCGAGCAGCAGCACCGGCCACACCTTCAGCAGCGCCCCGAACGCCGCCAGCGCCCCCAGCACCCGAGGATGCCGGATCCCGGCCAGCAGGGCCGCCACGGCGACGGCCGTCACCATCACGTCGTACCGGGCGTACGCCGTCGTACCGAGCAGTGGCACCCCCGCCACCCACACCCACGCCCCGGCCGTCCGCCGGGCGGTGCCCCGGCCCGCGTACAGCAGCAGGCCCAGGACCAGCGCGTCGCAGAGGAAGGCCAGGACGAAGAAGGCCGAGGCGTAGTCCAGGAAGGGCAGCAGGGCGGGGGAGAGGATCGCGAGCGCCGCGACCGGCGGGTACTGCCAGGTGATGTCGGACTGCGGATAGCCGCCCGACCTCAGCACGTCGTACCAGCCGTGGTAGATCACCGACACATCGCTCGTCACGTCCGGACCCGGCAGCGTGATCACCTTGATGACGCAGAGCAGCAGCAGGGATCTGGTGAGCGCCCACACCGCGAAGGCTGCCGGCCGTGTGCCGCTCGAACCCGTCATGACCCGCCCTCACCCGTTCCGTCCGTCGTACGAGGTGCCATGATGCCCGCCCTCGCTGTGCGGGAGCACCAGGCGGGGCCGCCCGGTACCGCCGACGGGGAGGGAACAGGGCCGCCCGGTACCGCCGACAGGAGGGAACGGAGCCGCCCGGCGCGGCCGACGGGGAGGGAACGGGGCCGCTGACGGCGGGGCGCCGGGGCTGCCCGGTACTGTCGGCGGCGATGGACAAGACCTTGATCGTGACCAATGACTTCCCGCCCCGCCCCGGTGGCATCCAGGCGTTCCTGCACAACATGGCGCTCCGCCTGGACCCGCAACGGGTCGTCGTCTACGCCTCCACCTGGAAGCGGGGCGCCGAGGGCGCGGCGGCCACGGCCGCCTTCGACGCCGAGCAGCCCTTCACCGTGGTGCGCGACCGTACGACGATGCTGCTGCCGACCCCCCGGGTGACCCGCCGCGCCGTGGGACTGCTGCGCGAACACGGCTGCACGTCCGTCTGGTTCGGCGCCGCGGCCCCGCTCGGGCTGATGGCACCGGCGCTGCGCCGGGCCGGTGCCCGCCGGCTGGTCGCCACCACCCACGGGCACGAGGCCGGCTGGGCCCAGCTGCCCGCCTCCCGGCAGCTGCTGCGGCGGATCGGCGAGGGCACCGACACGATCACCTACCTCGGCGAGTACACCCGGTCCCGGATCGCTGCCGCGCTCACCCCGGCCGCCGCCGGCCGGATGGTCCAGCTGCCGCCGGGCGTCGACGAGAAGACCTTCCACCCCGACTCCGGCGGCGACCGGGTCAGGGCCGGGCTCGGGCTCACCGACCGGCCGGTCGTCGTCTGTGTGTCCCGGCTGGTGCCCCGCAAGGGCCAGGACACCCTGATCCTCGCTATGCCGGCGATCCTGGCCGAGGTGCCCGACGCGGTCCTGCTGATCGTCGGCGGCGGACCGTATGCCCGGGAACTGGAGAAGCTGGCCGAGGAGACCGGGGTGCGGGACTCCGTGCGGTTCACCGGCCCGGTGCCGTGGGAGGAACTGCCCGCGCACTACGGGGCCGGTGACGTCTTCGCGATGCCGTGCCGCACCCGGCGCGGCGGCCTCGACGTGGAGGGCCTCGGCATCGTCTACCTGGAGGCGTCCGCGACCGGGCTGCCGGTGGTGGCGGGCGACTCGGGCGGCGCCCCGGACGCCGTACTCGACGGCGAGACCGGGTGGGTGGTGCGCGGGGGCTCGGCCGAGGATTCGGCGGAGCGGATCGTGGCGCTGCTGGGCGACGCGGAGCTGCGGCAGCGCATGGGGGAGCGGGGCCGCGCCTGGGTCGAGGAGAAGTGGCGCTGGGACCTGCTGGCGGAGCGGCTCAGGGAACTGCTCTGAGGGACCGGTTGTGCGGAAGGGGCCCGTCCTGCGGGCCCCTTCCGCACAACCGGGATCAGGCGCGGTAGATCGACTCCACCTCGTCGGCGAAGTCCTTCGCCACCACGTTCCGCTTCAGCTTCAGCGACGGCGTGATGTGGCCCGCCTCCTCGGTGAACTGGGCGGCCAGGATGCGGAACTTGCGTACGGACTCGGCCTTGGACACCGCGGCGTTGCCGTCGTCGATCGCCCGCTGCACCTCCGCCAGCAGCTCCGGGTCCTCGCGCAGCGACAGGGCGGTCGAGCCGACGGGCTTGCCGTGCTCCTCGGCCCAGTGGCCGAGGAACTCCTCGTCCAGCGTCACCAGCGCGCCCACGAACGGGCGGCCGTCACCGACGACCATGCACTCCGCCACCAGGGCGTGACCCCGGATGCGGTCCTCGATGACGGCGGGAGCGACGTTCTTGCCGCCCGCCGTCACGATGATCTCCTTCTTGCGGCCGGTGATCGCGAGATAGCCGTCCTCGTCGAGGGTGCCGATGTCACCGGTGTGGAACCAGCCGTCGGCCAGCGCCTCGGCCGACGCAGTCTCGTTGTTCCAGTAGCCGGAGAACAGATGCTCGCCGTGGAGCAGCACCTCGCCGTCGTCGGCGATCCGCACGACGGAGCCGGGCAGCGGCTGGCCGACCGTACCGATCTTCTGCCGGTCCCACGGGTTGAAGGCGGTGGCCGCGCACGACTCCGTCAGGCCGTAGCCCTCCAGGACGGTGAAGCCGATGCCCCGGTAGAAGTGGCCGAGCCGCTCGCCCAGCGGCGCGCCGCCGGAGATCGCGTGCTCGCCGCGTCCGCCCAGCACGGCCCGCAGCTTGCTGTAGACCAGCCGGTCGAAGATCTTGTGCTTGAGCCTCAGTCCCATGGCCGGGCCCTGCGGCGTGCTCAGCGCGCGGCTGTAGGCGATCGCCGTGTTCGCGGCCTTGTCGAAGATCTTTCCCTTGCCGTCGGCCTGCGCCTTGGCACGGGCCGAGTTGTAGACCTTCTCGAAGACCCGGGGCACCCCGAGGATCAGGGTCGGCCGGAACGCGGCCAGCTCATCGGTGAGGTTCTTGATGTCCGGTACGCAGCCGAGCTTGATCGGCGCCATCACGGAGGCGACCTCGACCAGCCGGCCGAAGACGTGCGCGGCGGGCAGGAAGAGCAGTACGGAGCACTCCCCGGTACGGAACAGCGGCTTCAGCCGCTCCACCACGTTGCCGCACTCCGCGAAGAAGCTGCGGTGCGTCAGCACACAGCCCTTGGGGCGGCCGGTGGTGCCCGAGGTGTAGACGATGGTGGCCGGATCATCGGCCTTGGCGCTCGTGCCGCGCAGGTCCACGGTCTCCTCGGAGACCTCCGCGCCCGACGCCGTCAGCGTCTCGACCGCGCCCTTGTCGATCTGCCACACATGGCGCAGCTCCGGCAGCCGGTCGCGCACCGAGCCCACGGCCTGCGCGTGCGCGTCGCTCTCGACCAGCACCGCGACCGCGCCCGAGTCACCGAGGATCCACTGGACCTGCTCGGGCGAGCTGGTCTCGTACACCGGCACGGTGACGGCGCCCGCGCTCCAGATCGCGAAGTCCAGCAGCACCCATTCGAATCGGGTACGGGACATCAGGGCGACCCGGTCGCCGGGCTCGATGCCGGCGGCGATCAGCCCCTTGGCGGCGGCTCTGACCTCGGCCAGGAACTGGGTGGCGGTGACGTCCGTCCAGACGCCCGCGACTTTGCGGCTCATCACCGCGACATCGGCATGCTGAGCGGCATTGCGGCGGATGAGATCCGTCAGGTTGCCGTCCGAGGGGACCTCGTACAGGGCCGGAAGGCTGAACTCGCGCAAGACTGCTGCTCCTCATCGGGCTCCGGTGCCACGGCTCTGTGTGACGCACCGGCTGCGGTCCAAGATCGGGGGTGCTCAGTGGGGTGAGCACGACTGGACTGCCCGGACGTTACCCACCGGTACTCGGTTCCGGATAGGGGGTTCAGGCCAGATGTCTTATGCGTCACACATATTCGGTGGCCCTCCTCCGCACAGTAGTGCACCCCGGTCGACACCCGGAGGTAACCGCAGGTCCGGCCGCCTCTACCCACGTGGACGCCGGAGTCCTAGGGTGATCGTCATGCGAGCAGGACCGAACACCCCGGAAGCCTCCGGTACCAGGCGCACCCGCGTCCACGTGGTCAGTGATGTGCACGGGAACACCGAGGCGCTGGCCCGCGCCGGGAACGGCGCCGACGCCCTCGTCTGCCTGGGTGACCTGGTGCTTTTCCTCGACTACGCGGACCACTCGCGCGGCATCTTCCCCGACCTCTTCGGCGTCGGGAACGCCGACCGGATCGTCGCCCTGCGCACCGAGCGCCGTTTCGAGGAGGCCCGGGACTTCGGCCGGGAGCTGTGGGCGGGGGTGGACCGCAACGCCGCGATCGTCTCGGCCGTCCGCAAGCAATACGCCGAGATGTTCGCCGCGCTGCCCACTCCGACGTACGCCACCTACGGCAACGTCGACATCCCCGGCCTGTGGCCCGAGTACGCGGGCCCGGGCACCACCGTCCTGGACGGCGACCGGGTCGAGATCGGCGGCCGCGTCTTCGGGTTCGTCGGCGGCGGCCTGCGGACCCCGATGCGCACCCCGTACGAGATCGACGACGAGGAGTACGCCGCCAAGATCGAGGCGATCGGCCAGGTCGACGTGGTCTGCACACACATTCCGCCCGATGTCCCCGAGCTGACGTACGACACCGTGGCGCGCCGCTTCGAGCGCGGCAGCCGGGCCCTGCTCGACGCCATCCGCCGCACCCGCCCCCGCTACGCCCTGTTCGGCCACGTCCACCAGCCGCTGTCCCGACGGATGCGGATCGGCGCCACCGAGTGCGTGAACGTCGGCCACTTCGCCTCGACCGGCCGGCCCTGGGCGCTGGAGTGGTGACCGCGCCGCCGCTCGCCCGGGGCCTGGGGCAAGGCGCCGCGCTCACGCGATAGCCTTCTGGCGGCAGACCTCTGCCGACCGACCGGTACACCGCACTGGAGGGCCACAGCGATGGCTGAACACACCAGCTCGAGCATCACGATCGAGGCGGCACCGGCCGACGTCATGGGCGTGATCGCCGACTTCGACCGCTATCCGGAATGGACCGGCGAGGTCAAGGAGGCCGAGGTGCTCGGCACCGACGACCACGGCCGCGCCGAGAAGGTCCGCCTCGTCCTGGACGCCGGCGCGATCAAGGACGACCACACCCTCGCCTACACCTGGATCGGCGACTACGAGGTCAGCTGGACCCTGGTCAAGTCCCAGATGCTGCGTGCCCTCGACGGCTCGTACGCGCTCGCCCCGCTCGGTGACGGCGACCGCACCGAGGTCACCTACCGGCTGACCGTCGACGTCAAGATCCCGATGCTCGGCATGATCAAGCGCAAGGCCGAGAAGGTCATCATCGACCGCGCCCTGGCCGGCCTCAAGAAGCGTGTCGAGTCCGTCCCGAAGGGCTGATCCGGTGCGTACGGTCCTGGTCACCGGCCTCGGCGGCGCCGGCCGTACCACCGTCGCCGCGGCAACCGCCGCGGCCGGCGCCCGCGACGGCCGGCGCACCCTGCTGATCTCCGCCGACGCCATACCGGGCTTCCCGTCGGCCACCGAACCCACGCGGGTGAGCGACGGGCTGTGGTCCGTCCGGATCGACTCCGGCGCCCACTTCCGCAGCGAACTCCTCGCGCTCCAGGACCAGTTGGCCGGCGTCCTCGACCTGCTCGGCGGCAACCGCATGGACAGCGAGGAACTCACCGAACTCCCCGGCAGCGCCGAACTCGCCCTGCTGCACTCGCTGCGCCGCGCCGCACACGGCGACTGGTCCCGGGCCGGCTACGACCTCGTCGTCGTCGACCTGCCGCCGCTGCGCGAAGCCCTCGCGGTGCTGGCCCTGCCCGGACAGCTGCGCCGCTACCTGCGCCGGCTGCTGCCCCAGGAACGCCAGGCCGCCCGTGCCCTGCGCCCGATGCTCGCGCAGCTCGCCGGTGTGCCCATGCCCGCCCAGTGGCTGTACGAGGCCGCCGCCCGGCGCGACGCCGAACTGGCCGAGGTCCAGACGCTGATCGAGGACCGCGCGACCACGCTCCGGCTGGTCGCCGAACCGGGCCCGGCCGCCGAGGGCGCCCTGCGCAGCGCCCGCACGGGGCTGGCCCTGCACGGGCTGCGGGTCGATGCCCTGGTGGCCAACAAGGTGCTGCCCCGGCACTCGCCCGACCCCTGGTTCGCCGCGCTCGCCGCACAGCAGGAGAAGTGCCTCGGCCACTGGCGCGACGAACCGTCCGCAGAGGCCCCGCCGCTGCGGGTGCCCCACCTCGGCCGCGATCCGCGGGGCCTCGGCGATCTCGTCGGCCTCGCGGACGACGCGCCGGCCCTCGCCCCGGACAGCCGGGACAGCGGCAGGGCCGAGGACCCCTGGTGGACCGAGGAGGCCGGAGCCGCCGAAGGACAAGACGGCGCCGCCCCCGTACTCGTCTGGTGCCTGCCTCTTCCCGGCGCCGTCAAGAAGGACCTCCACCTGGTCCGGCGCGGCAGCGAACTGCTGCTCACCGTCGGCCCCTTCCACCGCATCGTGCCCCTGGAGTCCGCGCTGCGCCGCTGCACCGTCTCCGGCGCGGCCCTCACGGACGGGGTGCTGCGGGTCCGCTTCACGCCGGACCCCGCGCTCTGGCCCAGGACGAGCTGAACGGCGTACCACCGTTCGGGTACCGTCGTTGGTAGGGGTCCGGATGCCGGTCCGCCGACCCATCACGTCGCAGGAGTCCGCCATGAGTGAAGCCACCGATCGTCCCGCCGACGACGACGCGTGGGCACGGGCCTGCGCCGAGGACCTCGACGCCGAGAAGGCCCGACGCCGCGCCGAGTACGGCCCGCCGCCCGGGTCCGCGGCCGAGGAGCTGCGCAAGCTGGTCGACGCCGTGACCGACAAGCTCGGATCCCTCTCGACGCCGCTGTTCGGCGTGGCGGCCCAGGGTGCCGTGCAGCAGGTCATCAAGCAGGCGAAGTCCGCCGTCGAGCCCGTCATCGAGCGCAATCCAGACGTTTTCGATCACATCGCGGCAGCCGGCAGCGAACTGCTCGCCGCCTACCGCTCCGCAGTCGAGGGCCAGGAACGCCGCTGGACCCAGGGCGCGGGGGACCCCGCAGGCACGGAAAAGAAGGCGGAAGACCCCACCGACCCCCGCGATGAGGGGCCCGGCTCCGGGGAACACATCGACCTGGACTGACCGGCACCGACAGGACGGGGCCCCGCCTCGGGTACGGTTGCCCCAGCGGGGCTCGACCGGAACTGAGGGATTCATGGGACTCACCATCGGCGTCGATATCGGCGGCACGAAGATCGCAGCAGGAGTGGTGGACGAAGAGGGCCACATCCTCTCGACCTTCAAAGTGCCGACCCCGCCGACGGCTGAAGGCATCGTGGACGCCATCGCCGCGGCGGTGTCCGGCGCGAGCGACGGGCACCCGGTCGAGGCGGTCGGCATCGGCGCGGCCGGATACGTCGACGACAAGCGGGCCACGGTGCTGTTCGCACCGAACATCAACTGGCGGCACGAGCCGCTGAAGGACAAGGTCGAACAGCGCGTCGGCCTTCCGGTGGTTGTCGAGAACGACGCCAACGCGGCGGCCTGGGGCGAATACCGCTTCGGCGCCGGCCAGGGCCACGACGACGTCATCTGCATCACGCTCGGCACCGGCCTCGGCGGCGGCATCATCATCGGCAACAAGCTGCGCCGCGGACGCTTCGGCGTGGCCGCCGAGTTCGGCCACATCCGGGTCGTCCCGGACGGGCTGCTCTGCGGCTGCGGCAGCCAGGGCTGCTGGGAGCAGTACGCCTCGGGCCGTGCGCTCGTGCGCTACGCCAAGCAGCGCGCCAACGCCACCCCCGAGAACGCCACGATCCTGCTGGCGCTCGGCGACGGCACGGTCGAGGGCATCGAGGGCAAGCACATCAGCGAGGCCGCCCGGCAGGGCTGCCCGGTGGCCGTCGACTCGTTCCGCGAGCTGGCCCGTTGGGCCGGCGCCGGACTGGCCGACCTCGCCTCGCTCTTCGACCCGTCGGCCTTCATCGTCGGCGGCGGCGTCTCGGACGAGGGCGAACTGGTCCTCGACCCGATCCGCAAGTCGTTCCGGCGCTGGCTGATCGGCGGCGAGTGGCGCCCGCACGCCCAGGTGCTCGCGGCCCAACTGGGCGGCAAGGCCGGTCTCGTGGGCGCGGCGGACCTGGCCCGCCAGGGCTGATCCGGCCCGGCACAACGGATATGACGGACGCCCGTCGCGCCCCTCCCGGGTGCGGCGGGCGTCCGCCGTATCGTGAACCGTATGGCCATGATGTCGCTGCCCGACTCCCGTACCGAGCAGGACGGCTCGGCCGTCGTCAGGGTGCTCAGCTACAACATCCGGTCGATGCGCGACGACTGCGCGGCGCTGGCCCGCGTCATCCGTGCCTGCGCGCCCGATCTGGTCCTGGTCCAGGAGGCGCCGCGCTTCTTCCGCTGGCGCAAGCAGGCCGCCAGACTCGCCGCCGCTACCGACCTGGTCATCCTCGGCGGCGGGGCCACCGCGGCCGGACCCATGCTGTTCTGCTCGCTGCGTGCCGCGGTGGAGCGCACCGAGGACATCCTGCTGCCGCTCACCCCGGGACTGCACCGCAGGGGCTTCGCCACCGCCGTGGTCCGGATCGCGGGTACCCGGATCGGCGTGCTGAGCTGCCATCTGAGCCTTGATCGCACGGAGCGCCGCGCCCAGGCGGCGCGGCTGCTGGAGAGCGTGGACGCGATGGACGTGGACCATGTGGTGGTGGCCGGTGACCTCAACGACGTACCGAGCGGGCGGGCCTTCCGGCTGCTCGCCGGGCGGCTCCAGGACTGCTGGGCGGTACGGCCCCGGGGCGGCGAGTACACCTTCCCGTCGTACGACCCGCACAGGCGGCTCGACGCCGTCTTCGCCACCGGCGGCATCGAGGTGCTCGGCTGCGGGGTCCCGGCCGGACTGCCCGGGATCTCCGACGCCGATCTGGCGGCGGCGACCGACCACCTCCCGGTGCTGGCCGCGCTGCGGGTGCCTGTGGCGTGAGATGCGGGGCCCTTGGGCGGGCGGCAGCGGGGTTCTTCGGCCTCGCCCCGGTCCGGGGCTGGGGTCTTTGTCCTCAATCGCCGGACGGGCTTGGTGTGCGGGTCGCTCCGTGGGTGCGGGTCCCCTGCGGGGTGCGCGTCTGTCCCGGTGGGTGGGGGTCCGGTGCCCCTCCGGGGCGTCTCCTCGAACGACGAACGTTCCGCCGGTACGCGGTGGTGCCCGGGTATCTGTTCGTCGTTCTGCGGGGACTCCCCTGCACGGCCCCGGCCCCGCCCGTCGTGCGTCTGCGACCAGTCGCAGGCCGGCGTCGTCCCTCTTTGTCT